>JAHXGN010000003.1:29621-37613 GCA_019923625.1 Candidatus Nealsonbacteria bacterium | reverse complement strand
GATTTTATTAAGCGTGTCTAAAACTTTTTCGCGTGCGTCTTTTGTGGTACTATCGGCGACGATAACTTCTGTAAAAACTTTTTCTCCATTCGGAAGCTCGCGATTTATATTTTGTATTGCTGAACGCGCGACTTCCGGCACGAGTTCTACTCCTATGCCATGTCGCCCCAACCTTTTTGATTCAATAAGCGTTGTGCCATGGCCCAAAAAAGCGTCCAAAACAACATCGCCTTTTTTGGTGAAGCGTCGCATCATTTGATTCGGGATTTGCGGAATAAAATTTCCGTGGTAAGCGTTGTTGTGCGCGCCGGATTTGTCACGCTCGCCAATCAGCCACAAGCTATCGGTCAAGATATCTTTATACTCTTTCCAATCGTCTAAATTTAGGTCGTTTATCTTCGACATAGAAATTATAAGGTTGATTCGTAAGATTCCTTTATTAAATTAAAAATATAATCTACATCGCTATCGAGAGTAAATTTAATCTTACCTCTATATCCCCATTCATTACTTGTAACATCTTTTACCAATTTTTTTACATCGCTTTTATAATATGGCTCCCTGATTAAAAGTTGAATCCAGGTTGGCCTAAATTCCAACCGAGCAAAACTTTTTGTTGTTCGGTAAAAAATTCCGCTTTTGCCAAAATTTTCTTTTACATCAGGAAGTTCAAGGATTTTTAAGCGAAGTGAATTTGCTATTTTCTGCATTTCTGGAGATGTTATGTTCAAATGATATTCAAGATTATATTCTCTCGCTTCTCGTTTTTCGCCGTTTTTCTTACTGGTCTTAATCTCCGCTGGGCTATAAATGTTTTCTATTTGTAAAATATCGGGTTCGTAGTAAGTGTAGGTTTTTAATTCAATGTTTTTTTCCTGCTGGACAGCTCCTAAAACATATCGACTAAAACCTTGGGCAATCAAAATAACTCTCGGCTGTTCCCAATTAACCTTTGTTTTTACTCCAAGTTTTTTATCAACAAGTAATTCAAAATGAGGTTTATTTTTTACTAGCCAATTGAAATAACATTTACCCTGCGAAAATATTTCCTCATTTTCTTTCCATTTATACTCAATAATCACGGGAGTATTATTTTCATCAATTCCTAGTGTGTCAATTCTGTAATCAATTCCGCCATAATTTATTGGATATTCTTTTTCTATAAACCTTACTCCTAAAATTTCGTCTAAATTTTCGGCAAAAAAATCCCGAAGTTCCTCCTCTCTACCGAAACCATTTTCTTTAAGGGTAATTTGGGATGCTTTAATTTTGTCAATTTTGAAAATTGGCATAGTTTATTTAATTAAATCGTCAACCGCTACGCCTAGTGCTTTGGCGATTTTTGATAATGTTTCAATAGTCGGATTTTTATTTCCGCCTGCTTCAATTTTAGCAATAAAACAAAAAATTCTCAACCAAAAAATTGAGATTTCTGAAAAATTGAAAGATTTTGAGCGAAAAGGCAATAGTGCGCTCTAACTCGTCCGGAATTGGATAATTGAAGCTAACCAAGCTAAAAATCTCATTTTGTATTTCGCTGACCTGCCCGCCAAAGCCTTGGCGTCGGCGGGAGGCGAAAGAAAACCATCGGCTCATTGCGGCTTTGCCGCAATATTCCGCAGTTGCGGGATGAACCGCTGCCTTGCCCGTGGAAAATTGGCGATTGATTTCAAAAATCCGTGGAATTATCTTGCCGAAATGCCCGCCGAAGCGAGGCGCGAAGCCCCGAGCGAGGTAAATCACGCTATAAATAAACTTTGGTGGACCCGCGGGGAATCGAACCCCGGACTCAACTATGCCATAGTCGCGTGTTACCGCTATACCACGGGCCCGTATGCCCCCGATAGGAGTCGAACCTATATTTAAGGTTTAGGAAACCCTTGTCCTATCCATTGAACGACAGGGGCAAAAAATTTTTAATTTTTAATTATTTCCCGCGACCTTCCCAAAGTAGAAGGATTTTATTTTTTTCCTTACGCTGGCCAAGAATTTGTTGTTCCCAAAGTACAGGGGAACAAAAAAGAAAAAACAAAAATCGGAGGCGGCTCTGGCTTTATCGTCTCTTCCGATGGCTATATTATTACCTCAAGCCATGTTGTGGCCGATAGAGATGCGGATTATACCGTAATTTACGAGCCGAAAAAAACTTTTCCAGCTAAAGTAATTTCCAGAGACCCGATTAACGATGTGGCTATTTTAAAAATTCAGGACAAAAATTTTCCTTATTTGGAATTGGCTGATTCGGATAAAATTGAACTGGGAGAAACCGTAATTGCTGTTGGTAATGCTCTCGGTGAGTTTCATGATACGGTCAGTACCGGCGTGGTCTCGGGATTATCGCGCCATATCACCGCCTTTTCCGGATTATCAAAACAAGCGGAAATGTTCAGGGGGTTAATTCAAACCGATGCGGCCATTAACCCCGGAAATTCCGGAGGACCTTTGGTTAATATTGAAGGAAAAGCGATTGGTATTAATACGGCTGCGGTAATGGGCGCTCAAAACATTGGCTTTGCTATTCCCATTAATTGTGCCAAAAAAGACCTGGAAGAAATTAAAAAATACGGTAAAATCAAAAGGCCGTTTTTGGGAGTAAGATATATTATTTTAAATAAAGAAATAGCCGATTTTCATAAATTAGCCGTTGATTACGGAGCTTTGGTTATCAGAGAAACCTTTGGAGAAAGAGCATTGGTTAAAAATTCAGCGGCGGAAAAAGCCGGCCTAAAAGAATATGATATAATTTTAGAAATCAATCATGAAAAAATCAAAGAAAAAAATCCCTTGGCCAATATTTTACAAAAATATAAAATTGGTCAAGAGATTACCCTTAAGATTTTAAGAGAGGGAAAAGAAATAATTCTAAAAGTAAAACCGGAAGAAAAGAAATAAAATAAAAAACAGCTTCAAGGCTGTTTTTTTATGCAAGCTTGGTGAGCGAGGAGAATCGAACTCCCATCACCTGAGCCACAGTCAGGAACTTTGCCATTAAGCTACGACCACCATGGTGCCCTCGCGAGGAATCGAACCTCGATCTAGACTTTAGAAGAGTCCTATTCTATCCGTTGAACTACGAGGGCATTTTAGCTTTATTATTCTATATGGAATTTTCTTTTTCGTCAACTTTAAACAGATTGGGATATTTTTTAAATTCCGCGTCTTTAAATTTTTCTTCTTTTTCCTGCCAGGTTTTCAAAACTTCTTGAATATCTTTGTTATTAAAAATAAATGGGGGTTCTAAAATTTCCGGTTCAATTTTTTTAGCCGAAATGTAATATCTGAAATAAAAAAAGCCGGAAAAAAGTAAAGCTAAAACAAAAAAAACAATTAAGGTTAGAAAAAAATTCTTTGCCAAAATTTCTGGCAATTTTTGAACAAGCTCTTTTATTTTATTTAATCTTTTTAAATTTTTTATTATTTTTCTTATTATTTTCATCTCGCTTATTTTGTAAAAACCTTTATTAAAAGAGAGGTTTCGGTTCCTTTTTCATTTCTTCCGACATTTAAATTTAAAATCTCAATTAACCAGGGAGAATTTTCCAATTTATTTAAAAATTTTAAAAAATCAGGGAATTGGAGATGGCAAAATTTCGATTGAAGTTTGAGAGGGATAAGCAATTTTTCTTAAAAAAGCAGTGAATTTGATAATATCAGCCGGTATTTTAGGGTCAATAAATAAGGTCTCAATTTTTTCCAAATTTTCTTGATGAATTTGATAAATATTTTCAAAATTTCTGAGATTTGTAATTTTCGTTTCAAACAAAGCCGCTTCTTTTTTTTGATTGATAATAATTTCTGAATTATTTTTTATCTCATTTAAAAAGGGAAGAATTACCAAGGAAATAAAAAAAGAAGATGTTGTTAAAAAAATTATTAAAGTTAAAATTGTTTTTTTATTCGGAGCCATGTAGATTATCTATTGTTTTAAAACTAACGCTAAAATCAATATCGGTTAATTCAATCCAAACAAAAGAAGGGAAAGAAATTTCTTTAAGGTTTTTTTGTTCTTTTAGATTATTTTTAAAATCAACCAATAGCTCAATTGTCGGAGCAAGGCCTGAAAGATTAACCTGACCATCTTCGGCCTGATATGAAAAAGAGTCAAGCCGTATTCCCGGCGGAATAATTTGGTAAATTTGTTCTAAAAATTGGGTTAAACTAAATTTTTTTTGATAAAAAGCATTCAATTGGGAAAGTTTTTGATTGGTTAAATTGAACTTTTCCTCAAGATTATGAATTTGCAAAAATTCCTCTTTTTTAAGAGAAAGTAAGTTTTTTTGAAATTCAATTTCATTCTCCTGTTGAAATTTTATTAAAAATAAAAACAGGGAAAAGCAAAAAAGAAAGAAAGAAAAAAGAATGACTAAAATCAAAACCAACTTCCGATTTTTTTCTTCAATAAGTTCTTTTTTATATTGTTCCGGTAAAAGATTAGTCATAATGGTAGGGCGAAGAAAGATTACTTTCTTCTTCCGCCGAGCGTAGCGAGGCGGGAGATGGTCGCAGAAACAAGTTTCTTCTCCCGTCTCGCCTTCGGCTCGACGAAGAGGACTTCGTCCTCTTCTTTACCTTCACTTTTGCTTCGCAAAAGTTCGGTGCGAGAAGAAGATTTATCTTCTTCGAACTCTCTTAATGCCAAGCCCAAAGATGTTGTATATTTTAATGATTCCTCAAAAGATAATTGGGGAACTTCTTTTAAGGGTTGGGGTAAAATATTTATCCAAGGATTACCAATTTCAACCGGGATTTTAAGTTCATTGGTTAAAAAACCGTCCAACCCCTTTAATCCCGCCCCTCCGCCGCAAAGAAGAATTTTTGATATTTCTTTTCTTTTTTGGGAAAAAAATTCTTGAGATGTTTGAGTTTGATAATAACCCAGATATTTTTTTATTTGTTCAATAAAATCGGTCAGAATTGGAATCATTGCCTCAAAAATTTCCTTTCCTTTTTCATCTTCTTTTTTTAGTCCGTTTTCTAATTTTAATTTTTCTGCTTCTTGAAAGTCTATTTTCATTGTTTTAGAAATGGCTTGGCTAAAATTTTCTGAAGAAATGGACAAGGAAAAAGTAAGTCTTAAAGAATAACCGGAAAAAATCATCAAACTGGTTTTTGTCCTCCCTAAATGAATTAAAAGAAAAGATGATGGTTGATTTGTTTCATTTTCCCGAGCCACGGCGAAGGGGNNTGCCGGTTGTCACTCTTTATCAAGACATAGGATTTGGCTGTTATTGGTTGACTAAGTTCAAACAAGATAAATCTCCCTCCCGAGCCGCAGCGAAGGGGTTCGAAGAGAACTCTGTTCTCTTCTCACGCCTCACCTTCCTATCGTCAGGTTCAGCGGAAGAAGAAGATTTATCTTCTTTGACCTTAATTAAAGCCCTAACTATTGCTTGAGGTTCAATTTCCAGGGCTTTGGGAAAAAGGCCGGCTTTTTTAAAACAGGAAACATAAGGATCAACTATTTTTTTGGGCAGGGCGACAATTAAAGCTTCATAATAATCCTGTTTATTGAAAAAAGGGGGAATAATTTGAAAATCCAAATAGACATCTTCAATTGGCAGGGGAATGTGGTTTTGGGCCTCATAAATAACGGCTGATTTTAATTCTTCTTTGTTTATCAGCGGTATTTTAATTACTTGCAAAAGGGTCTTTTCTTCGGGTAGGGAAGCAATAAGATATTTTGTTTTTAACTTCTCGCCCTTAACATCATTTAGGGCTTGTTTAAGAATTTTGATAAAAAGAGCTTCTTTTTTTATTTCGCCCTGTTTAATTATTCCGGCTGATTTTATTTCTGTTTCACCAAAAGAAGCCAAGCTTAAAAATTCTCCTCTTTTTTTGAGTTTAGCAATTTTTAAAGATCGGTCAGAAATATCTAAACCGAAAACTTCTTGTTTTAAACTTAAAAATTCTAACATCTTTAAATTAATTATATCATCAAAACCAATAAAACAAAAAGTGGTCCTAAGTGACAATTAAAATTTAAGCGAGGGAACCAATTTTTATGGACCATCCGCAGGCAAATTGCATGGTTTCGCACGCAGCGAAAATTTGCCGAGGAAATGAGCTTGCTCCTCGCTGGGGAGCAGAGCGTGTCCTAAAAATTGTGTTCCCGAAGCGAATCACCGTCCTTTAAAATTTTACAGGCCTTATTCAATTTCTTTCCAACTAACAACTTTCCAATCCCCGGCCGGTCCGCTGGTAAAGGTTGTATCAGCCAATCCAACTTCATAAGTAACTTTGGCATTATCCTTGAGCTTTAATCCATAACCGGAAACCTGTCTTAAAATTATACTATCCTCTAAAAGAATATAACCCCTTGAAGCATAAATAATATCTATGGTCGGACCATCTTTAATTACAATAGCTTCCGAGCCGGTTAAAACAGAATCTAATTCAGAAAGCAGCATTAAATAACTTCCGGCCTGACCGGTACCCAGGGCTTTAGCCCTATCTTGAACAATAATTTTTCCATCGGCTAAAATTAATCCGCTCAAAGAACCATAGGTGGCCGGATTTAAAAGAATTTGTCCCCTATCTTCTAAGGTTATATTTCCGGTAACCCAGATTGTTCCGGTTAATAAAAGTTTAGCCTGGTCTTGAATAATTAAATTGCCCTCAATTTTTTTTGGCCCCAAAAAAACCTCCTGTTTTCGCCTTAAAGTATAATTACCGGAAATAATTCCTCCAGCCAGACCCTCGCTTTTCCATTGTTCAATTTGGCTCTGGGAAATTGGTAAGTCCTTGGGCTTAATTTCTTCGGTTTGAACATTGGTTGCTGAGGCAGGACAATTTATTATTGTCCCGCCCTGAACATAAGTCAGGGTGCCTGAAATTTTAGAGTTTCTACAACTATGAACATTAGCATTAAGGCCGATTATTAAACCATTTATTTCATTTCCGTTTTTGGCCACAATTGCCGTTCCGGTAATTCTTGGATTTCCCCCAACTCTTACAATACTTCCATTGGAAAAAACATTTCCCTCAATTTTTGCCGTGTCTTGCATTTTGATTCCTCCATCTCCAATCTGAGCCCCGTAAAAAAAAGATATTTTTTGGGTTGAGACCTGATAAACAACCTGTATTCTTCTTATCTGGTTTAAAAAACTTCCGCCACTAGTAATGGTCCGGGAGCCGCCAAAAGCATCTGAAATTTCAATTGTCGCCAAACTCTGGCCAACCTTTAAACTATAAGAGTTGGGCAATTTCATTTTTTTGACAAGGCGCAAGAGAGTATCTTCAATCCCGGCTTCGGCCGCAAAATAACTCTGGGTTGAAGTAATAATATTACCGCCGATTTCTTGTTGACCAACAATTAAAATGCCAAAAGAAATTACAATGCCGCAAACAACTGCCAAAACCAAAATAATCAAATAAAAAAAAGTAAAGCCCTTTTGGGAAACAAAATTGTCTTTTAATTTCTTTTTCAGCATTTTAATAATTTCTTAAAGAAGCGGTTGAGACCAACTTAACCGCGGCCCGATATTCCGGCCTATTCTCCGGATTTTTGTAACTGATTTCCAGCTCAATTTGAAGGGAAGGAATGGAGCCGGTTATAATTTGAGTAAAGATTAGGCTGGTCACTTTTACTTCTTGAGAAGTTAAAACAGTTGGGTTTTGAGATTCTTTTTTCAAACAAAGGGATTCGGCGCAAAGATAAAAATCAATAAAACTTGTTTTTTCACCAGCCGGCAAATAACGAATCGTCTCTAAAGAAAGCTGATTTTCAGTGGTGGTTGGGCTATAAATACTTTTTGCTCCCCTTATTTCATAAACCATTATTTCCATTGCCCTTTGGCTATTATTCAGGGTCTCTGCCATTACCCTGAATTTAGTATTGGAACGAATGGCCAAAAGTAAAAAAGAAGTAATTGCTCCGCCAACAATGGCTAAAACTCCAATATAAATTAAAAGTTCAATAAGGGTGAAGCCCTTATTTCGTCTGACGCTTTTTGAACCTTCAAGCTCCCGAGCGATAGCGAAGGGGCGAGAAGA
>JAHXGN010000003.1:0-29471 GCA_019923625.1 Candidatus Nealsonbacteria bacterium | reverse complement strand
AAGAGGATTTATCCTCTTCGACTCCCGAGCCGCAGCGAAGGGTGGAGAAGAGGATTTATCCTCTTCGACCTCTACGGGTGTAAAGCCCAATTCTTTTTTAAATTTAATTTTTAAATTTTTCATTCTTGCCAATTGGTTAAATATGTAATTACTTGAACTTTTTTGTCCCTCCAAGAAATATTGCTAATTATTTTTTTGCTATTAGGGTCAATATTTCCTCCTTCTTCAACAATATTATCATTGACGTCTCGTTGAACGTTTTCAAAAATCAGCCATCTGGTAAAAATACCGATTTTTTCTTGACCCTCAATCAAAGTCCATTTGGGAGGAACATCGGTTGTTTTTTGAGGATAATAGGGAATATTGGTTTTTAAAGTTCCTAATCCATTTATATGCCAATCGGTTCCGTCTCGGAAGTTTCGAACTTGCTCAATTGTTGCTTGGACCAAATTGTTTGCTTCAATATTTTCTTTTAGTAAAGTAGAAACCCTTAAAGAAGAAACAATTGTTTGGGAAAGACCGGCAAAAACAAGGCCAATAATAAAAATAGCTATTAAAACTTCAATAATAATTATTCCTTTTTTAAATTTTTGATTTTTTTTTATTGCCATTCTGGTTCCGAAGCAAAAATTGAAGTTTTGGTTGTCATTAAACCGTCGGCTCTATATTTAATTAAGTAACCCGTTTGGTCGCCGGAAATGGTAATTTTAAGGGATTTGTTGTTAAATCTTCTGTCTCGACGAATCGAAAAAAGAGTGTTGGGGTCATTTAATTTATGGGTATGAATTTTTAGTCGTTGTTTTTCTCCTTTAACCTCAACTTCTCCCTGCCAAAAAATCTGTCCATTTTTTATGTTTTCAGCAATAATAATGTTTTTAACAACATTATTGTCAAGGGTTAATCTAAGGATTTCATTATTAAGGTTGATTGTCCGGTTATAAAGAAAATGAACATGTCTGGAATCAATCATTCGGCCATTAAAAGGAGTTGGCGGATTGCTTAAACCTACTTGACCGAGTTTTTCAATATAAATAGTTCTTGTTTTTGTTGGTTCGTTAATCAATCTTAGGTTTAGGTTTCCGGTTTGGAAAGTATGACCGCTGACCCGTTGAAAAACCACTTCTTTTCCTCCTCTCAAATTTATCTCAAAAATTTCTATTGACGAGGGGAGATTATAAATTTTATCAAAAGCCGTCTGGCGATTAATATAATTTTTGCCCTTAAATAAAATATATTGATGGGGAAAGGTTAAATTATTAAAATAAACTCCGTATTGAGAAGCTCCTTCTGAAGATAAGGTTTTATTTTGGGCTATTCTAAGGGTTGTAATAATTTTTTGCGCGCTATTTGTTAATTCCGATTCTCTTTTAAAAAAATAGAAAGTGGGAATAGTGATAGAAATTAAAACAGCCAAAATTCCAATAATTATCAGCAATTCAACTAAGGTCAATCCTCTAAAATTTGAAAAGCAAAATTTCATTTTATAAAATAGTGGGCAAGAAGACCACCGAATTCATTCGGTGGTGCTTCACCTTACTGCTCCCAACATTGAATAAATCGGCTGAATAATTGAAATGGCAAAAAGACCAACCGCAATGCCAACCAAAAGAAGTAAAATTGGCTCAATAATAGTAGATAAATTTTTAGTAATTGTAGCCACCTCTTCCTCAAAAAAATCAGCTAATTTGGCTAAAATTTCCGAGGTCTGGCCGGTTTCTTCACCAACCCCCACCATCTCAATAACCAAATGTGAAAAAAGGTTGTCATAAGAGCTTATTGCTTCTGAAAGTTTCCCTCCTTTTTTTATCCTTTCGGCTGCCTCAACTATTGCTTCTTTAAAAAAAACATTGCCCAAGGTTCGGGAAACAATTTCTAAAGACCTAACAATAGGCACCCCGGCTGAAATTAGAGAGCCCAATGTTCTAACGGTATAAGCTGAATAAGTTTTTTTAACAATCGGGGAAATAACAGGAATTTTTAAAATTATTTTATCGCTTATTGTTTTGCCGGTTTTTGTTTTTAAAAGAATTTTTAATAAAATGAAAAGAAAAAGAATTATTAAAATAAAGGAAAGCCACCTTTCAGCCAAAAAAACACCGAAAGAAATTACCAATTTAGTAAGAAGTGGAAGTTCAACATTCAGTTCTTGAAAGGTTTCGGCTAATTGGGGAACAACCAATATCATCATTAGAATTCCCATTCCAATCATGGTTGAAATTATAACCATCGGATAAATCATCGCTCCTTTTATTTTTGTCTTAATTTCATTTTCCTTTTCCTGTTGTTCGGTCAAAATTTTTAAAACCCCTTCTATAGTCCCTGACTCTTCGCCCACTTTTACCATATTAATAAAGAGTTCTGAAAAAACCCGGGGGTGTTTGGCTAAGGAATCGGAAAAACCTTTTCCTTTAATAACTTCTTCTCTTACTTTTAATAAAATCTTTTTAAATTTTTGGTTTTTGGTTAGGTTGGCTAAAACCAAAAGAGAACGGGGAAGAGAAACACCGGCTGAGACCATTAATTTCAAATTTCGAGTAAAGATTATTTTTTCAACCAAGGAAACCCGACCAATTTCCCACCAAGCCGAACCTTGAATTTGTTTCTCTTCTAATTCGGCTTTTATTAAAAAATAACCCTCTTGGCGGAGGGTTTGAACTAATTCTTTCTCGTCTTTAGTTTCCAATGTTCCATATTTTTCTTCTCCTTTTAATGACTTGGCGATATAGAAATACTTTGGCATAATAAAAACTCAAAACTCAAAACTTAAAACTTTACCCTTTGGTTTTAAGTTGTGGCTTTGCTCTTTAAAATTTACGTTTTGAGCTTACTCAATAATCACTCTCATCACTTCCTCAATACTGGTTATTCCCTGAATGGCTTTTATAAAACCGTCTTCAAGCATTGTTTTCATTCCTTCTTTTTTGGCTTGAATTTGAATTTGGTCGGAAGCAGCTTCTTTAATAATTAATTCTTTAATGGTTTCTGTCACTGGCAAAACTTCAAAAATACCAATTCGGCCTTGATAGCCATCAGGACATTCTCTGGTTTTTTTAGGCCGATAAAAATCAACATCTTTCCAAGTCATTTTGGGCTTGATAATTTTTTCTTCTTTGAGAGATTTAAGAAGAAGGTTTAAATTACAATATTTGGCAATCTGCTTTAGTTCCGAATCCGATAATCTGTATTTTTCTTTTTCCGGACATAATCTTCTGACCAGTCGTTGGGCAACAATAATGTTTAGGGTGGAGGAAATTAAAAATGGCTCTACTTTCATATCAATCAATCTGGGAATAGCTCCGGCAGCTGAATTGGTATGAAGGGTTGATAAAACCAAATGGCCGGTCAAAGCGGAATTAATTGCCAAGGAAGCGGTTTCATTGTCTCTAATTTCACCAACCATAATAATGTCCGGATCCTGCCTGATTAAAGCTCTGAGGCCCGAGGCAAAGGTTAAGCCAATTTTAGGATTAACTTGAGTTTGGTTAATTCTGGGAATTTGATATTCAATCGGGTCCTCAATAGTGGAAATATTAACCCCGGGAGTGTTTAAGGTCTCCAACGCTGAATAGAGGGTGGTCGTTTTACCGCAGCCGGTAGGTCCGGTTAGTAAAATCATGCCGACTGGTTTTTTTAGATTATCCTTAGTCCACTCTAATCCCTTATTTCTTAACCCCAATTCTTCCAAACCAGGGGCCTTGGTTGTTTCTGGTAAAAGACGAACTACTATTTTTTCTCCTTCAAAAATAGGCATGATTGAAACCCTGAGAGAATAACGATGTTCTTTGTTTTCAACTTTAAAGCGACCATCTTGGGGAAGCCGGTATTCATCTAATTTTAAATTAGAAAGGATTTTTATTCGAGCGACAATGCCTGAAGAAGCGCTTTTGGGAAAAGTCATTGTTTCTCTTAAAACCCCATCAATTCGATAGCGAACAATTATTTCCTTTTCCATTGGTTCAATATGAATATCAGAAGCTCGTTGAAGGATGGCGTGCTTAATCAAAGTGTCAACAATTTTAATCACCGGCAATTCTTTGGCTATTTTTTGTAATTCTTCTTTTGGAATTTCTTGTTCTAGGGCTGTGGCAGGAAAAAAAGCGCCGTCTTTTTTAATAATTTCCCCAATTTCTACTTTCAGCGTCTTTTGATATTGCCTTAAAACATTTTTTATGCTTTCTTGATTGGTCAGGCGAGGTAAAATTCTCAAATTGGCGGTTTTTTTAATAAATTCGATTGTCTTTAAGTCCTCGGGGTCAAGCATGGCTATCTCCAAATCGTTTCCTTTTTTTCTAAAGGCAACGATATTATGAGAAAAAGCAATTGGCTCGGGAATAATTCTTAAAACCTCGGAGGGAATAATTTCTTTTTCCAAATTGACAAAAGGAATGCCTAAAATATAGGCCTCTAATTTAATTAATTCTTCATGGCTAATCAGGCCTTCGGAAATCAAAATATGGCTGATTGTCTGATTCTCTTTTTCAGCTTTTTTTACCACTCTTTCAAATTCTTCTTCTTTGATTAAATCCGCATCCAATAAAAAGGCTTTTAATTGTTGGGGCTCTACTCGCATAGATTTACCCTTCTATGGCTTTTTTTATTTTCTCCACCACTTCCCCTAACGTATATTGGGCCTTAACTAAATAAGTTGTTGCGCCCAATTCCAGGGCTTTTTCAATGTCTCCTATTTCTTCCAGATTAGTTAAAACAATAATAGGAATATTTTTTGTTTCTTCATCTTCTTTTAATTTTTTAAAAACATCAAAGCCATGCATTTTTGGCAAAACCAAATCAAGTAAAATTAAATCCGGTTTTTTTTCTTTGACTAATTGGAGACCGGTTTTTCCATCCAAAGCGCTAATTACTTCATATCCTTCATTTTGAAGGAGGTTGGTAAGGGTTTTTTGAAGAATTGATTCATCTTCAATAAATAAAATTTTTTTCATAAAACGATAAATAGACGAATTAGCGCCGATGGGCGAATAATAACTATTATTGTATCATTGGCGGTTTGTTGGTCTATTAATCTTATTTTAATTATTTAATTGGTAGTGTAAACCAAAAGACAGACCCTTTATTTTCTTCCGAATGAAAGCCGATTTTACCCCCCAATCTTTTTATAATATTTTTGGCAATATAAAGACCCAATCCCGTGCCCGAGGTTTGATATCTCAGGACATTTTTGGCTCGGAAAAATTTTTGAAAAATATATTTTTGATCTTCTTTGGGGATTCCGGTTCCGTTGTCTTTTATTTGAAAAAAAATTTTATTATTGCTTTTTCGGAAAATTTTTGAAAAATATATTTTTGATCTTCTTTGGGGATTCCGGTTCCGTTGTCTTTTATTTGAAAAAAAATTTTATTATTGCTTTTTTCAAGAGAGATTTCAATTTTCCCGCCGGAGTTTTTCTGGTTATTAGAGCCGGTTGGATTTGGTTGAAGATAACGAAAAGCATTATCTAATAAGTTTTCAATTACTAATTTAAGCTGAAGGGAGTCGGTAAAGATTTTAGGTAGATTATTTTGAAGTTGAAGTTTTATTTCAATGTTTTCTTTTTTAATTTGAGTGTCAAGTCTTGAAATTAGATTCTTAATTAAATCTTCTAAAAAAAATTCGGTTTTATCAAAGGAAAGTCTTTTCATTTCAATTTTTGAGGTTGTCAGTAGGTCGGAAATTAATTTTGTCATTCTATCGCTGTTTTCTTTCAAAATTTTAAAATATTCTTCTCTTTCGGTTTTAGTTTGACTTGAATCTCCGGAAGCTAAAAACTCAATTGCCCAATTTAAACCAACAAGAGGGGTTTTTAGTTGATGAGAAACTATTTCAATAAATTCTGATTTCATTCTTGAAATCTCGGCTAATTTTTCAAAATTCCAGGTGATAATATAGCTGAGAATAAATAAAATAGCGGTAACGAAAAAAACAATCAAAGTAATAACCAGTGGGTCAACAATAAGCTCTCTGGCTATTAAATAAGTAAAGAGCATTGAAATAATAATAATTATTCCCATTAGCAAAAAAATAAATTGAGGGAATTGCCAAAGCGGCAGATTATGTTTTCTGGCCTGAGCGAAAATGTTTAATTGATAAAAAATAGTTTTAAGATTCATAAAGATATTATATCATATTTTATCATTTGACCAAAAAAAATAAAATGGTCTGTTTTTATTGAAAACTTTTTGGAATTTGATATAAATAAAATTAACGGGGCGTGGTGTAATGGTAGCACGAGTGCTTTGGGAGTATTTAGCCCGAGTTCGAATCTCGGCGCCCCGAAAGTTAATTTTTAGTACTGGGGTGGGAGCCCCGAAGGAGAGCAAAGCTCCCTACGGGGTAAAGATTTAGTCCCAGTTCAAATCTGGGTACCTCGAATTTGCGGGTGTCGTATAACGGCTATTATAACTCTCTTCCAAGGAGTAGACGAGGGTTCGACTCCCTTCACCCGCTCAAAGAGATAAATCTCTTTTTGCGCTTCGCCTCTGCGCAGGCAGATGCTCGTAGCTTGAATCGCAATGAAAAACGGCGCTTTAACGCCGTTTTATAATTTCCAATTTTAAATTTCTATTTTTCACTTCGCATATTCTATCACTCTCATTTCCCTGATAACATTAACTTTTATTTCACCGGGATATTTTAATTCTTCTTGAATTCTGCCGGCAATTTCTCGGGCTAATTTTTTAGCCGTTAAATCGTCAATCTCTTCTGGTTTGACAAAGACCCTTATTTCCCGGCCGGCCTGTAAAGCCCAGGCCTTTTCCACTCCGTTAAAAGAAGTGGCAATGTTTTCCAAGTCAGTCAGTCGTTTTAAATAATTCTCAAAATTGTCTCTTCTTGCCCCGGGCCTGGCTCCGGAAATTTGATCAGCCACTTGAACCAAAACCGCTTCCAAGTTTTCGTAAGGATGTTCTTCATGATGAGATTTCATTGCCCAAATAACCTCTTTTTCTACTCCAAATTTTTCCAGAACTTTAATTCCAATCTCGGTATGAGAGCCCTCTATTTGATGGTCAAGGGCTTTGCCAATGTCGTGTAAAAGCCCGGCTTTTTTACAAATTAAAGAATTGGCTCCGATTTCGCTTGCCAGGGCTGATGCCAAATAAGCCACTTCCAAAGAATGTAAAAGAACACTTTGACCATAACTGGTTCTAAATTTTAATCTACCCAATAATTGAATTAGCTTTAAATCAAAACCAATTAAGCCAAGTTCGTAGACAACTGTTTCTCCGGCTTCTTTAATTTGAGAGGTAATTTCTTTTTTTGCCTCTTCAACTTTTTCTTCAATTCTGGCCGGTTGAATTCTGCCATCCCGAATTAGTTTTTCCAAAGATATCTTGGCAATTTGGCGGCGAATGGGGTCAAATCCGGAAATAATCAGGGTCTGAGGTGTTTCATCAATAATTACTTCAACTCCGGTCAATTTCTCCAAAGTTCTGATGTTGCGGCCTTCTTTTCCAATAATTTTACCCTTAATATCTTCCGAAGGCAGGGGCAGGGACGTGGTTGTAATTTCCTGCGTTTGGGAAATGGTGCATTTTTGAATAGCCGTGGTTAATATTTCTTTTGCTTTCCTTTCAAATTTTTCCAAATCCTCTTTTTCTATTTTTTTTATTTTTTCTAAAATTTCCGACCGATATTCTTTTTCCAAATTTTCAAAAAGCTCTTTTTTTGCTTCTTCTTTTGATAATTCGGCAATTCTTTCCAAATTATTCAAACATTCTTGTTTTAGTCCCTCAAGACTTTCTTTTATCTCTTTAAGCCGAGCCACTTTTTCTTGAAAATTTTTTTGTTCCAATTCAAGGTCGGAAATTCTCTTATCTAAAATGTTTTCTCTTTTAAATAAAATTTTTTCTAACCTTAAAGTCTCGCTTCTTCGCTCGTCTTCCTCTTTTTTAAGGGTTTGGCTGATTTCTCTGGCTTTTTCTTTGGCAGTTGATAAAATTTCTTCAGATACTTCTCTGGCTTTTAAAATTTTCTTTTGAAGTTTTGCTTCTATGGTGCCAACCTGTTTTTGGGCAATTGATTGGCGAGCATAATAGCCCAAAATTGCTCCTATAATCAAAGAGCCCGTTATTATAAATATAACCTCTAGTTGATTCATATTTTTGAGTTGGTAATTTGATATCTAACATTTTTTTGAATTTAATGTTGAAAAACACCAAAATCCAAATTTAAGTTTGTAGTCAATTAAAATGATAGCGAATTTTCTAAAAATTGTCAAAAAAAACAACCCGGAATTTTCAGGTTGTTTTCATATCTTTTGCCCCTAAAAAAATGTAACGAAGCAAGGCCTCGTTACATTTTTTCAAACTTTAAAAGGTCTCGATCGCTAATCTTTTCCCACATTTCCAGCTCTTTTTTTAGATTTGCTCTTTCTTTTAAACCCTTGAGATAATACAAAATCGCACTCAATAAAAAATCTTCATTGGAAATTCCAAAGTCACGAGTTATTTTATCAACCTCTTTAACTAATTTTTTAGGAATAGTAATGGTATTGCTCATACATCTACTTTCATTATATTCTTTTTAAAAATTAGCGTCAAATTTTTGGACGCCCACGAGATACAAAATAACGTTCCGTAAAAAAGGTACCCGTCCCTTTTTCTTTTGCAATATTGTCATGTTAGACACTCGGTGTCTAACACCCTATTCCCTATAAAGCCTTAAAGGAGCTTAGCTCCTTTTTCTGGAAATGATCCATAAAGGAGCTTAGCTCCTTTTTCTGGAAATGATCCATAAAAAATGTACCCGTCCCTTTTTCTTTTGCACTGTCACTAGAATAAGTAGTGTCGGGTACTGATTAAGGTTAAAAATAGAGTTGACCCCATTTTTCCACAGAAAACCAGTAACAAAAAGGGACGGGTACTTTTTGCCTCTTTTCTTTTTACCTTATTGCCTTACTCCTAATGAAAAAAAGTACCCGTCCCTTTTTTAATTTTCACTCTTACGCCGCCAGTAGCAGCCAAAAGAATGCTTGCCAAAAGACCGAGAATGCTAATAACAATCAGCAATTCAACCAGGGTGAAGCTCTTTTTAGAGAGACCTTTAACTCTCTCTCTCTCTCTCTGAGATTAGATTTTTTGAATACATTTTTGAAAATAAACATACTTATAATTAAATTTTTATAGGGTCAACCCTATTTTTAACTATTTTTAACCTTAATCAGTACCCGACACTGCTTATTCTTTTTCCCCGAAGGTTCTATAAGTAGTGTCGGGTACTGATTATTGTAACTATTTTAAAATCCAATATATTCAACAAGGAAATTACCTACCCATTCAGGGAAGAGAAGGGCAAGAATTGTAAGAAGACCAAAAACAGCCAAAAGGACATAACATAGAATGCCAACCCAGTCAGGAAGTTTTATTGCCAGAACTTGCCGAATCTTTTTAATAATATCCATAGTTCTTTTATTATATATTATATCTTATTTTTTGTAAAATTCCTATGTTCTCGGCTTATCTTAGTTTAGCCAAGTTTGTAAATCTTTTCAATGGTTTAAAGCTTTTTCTGTGGATTTTGCAGGGGCTGTATTTCTTCAGCATTTTTAAATGATATTTAGTTGGGTAGCCCTTGTGTTGAGCAAAACCATATTGAGGATATTTTTTGTGGTATCTTTGCATTATTCTATCACGCCAGACCTTGGCGATTATACTGGCGGCCGCACAGGAAAAAACTTTCTCATCGGCTTTGATTATTGATTTTTGAGACAGGGGTAAATTGAGTCTAAAATTTCCATCTAAAACCAAAATGTCTATTATACTACATTTCCTACGATTGTAGAAAATATGGTATTTTTGTTTTTTTAATTTTTTTTCTAAATTTTTAAGAGCTTTAATCATTGCCAATTTTGTTGCCTCTAAAATGTTAATTTTATCAATTACTTTTTCAGAAACCCTGCCTATCCCCCACAAAATTCCGGGATGGGTTGTTAATATCCTATAAAATCTTTCTCGTGCTTTTGGGGTGAGTTTTTTGGAATCCCGAATCTTTAAATCCAAAATCCGAAATCCTAAATTCGAAATAATATCCAAATCCAAATGACCAAAATTCAAAACGTGTTTTGAACATTTGAATTTTGGATTTTGATATTGTTTAGGATTTAGTGCTTTGAATTTAGGATTTTCTATCATTACAGCACAAGCTATGACTGGGCCTGCGATGGGTCCTCTTCCAGCTTCATCTAAACCAGCCACTCTTTTATATCCCTTTTTCCATAATTTTCTTTCTTCTTGAAGGGATGGATGTTTCATATTATACTAATATAACATGAAATTTACTCATCTCCACGTGCATAGTCATTATTCTCTACTTGATGGCCTTCCGAAAATTGACGAGCTTTTAGAGTATGTTCAGAAATTGGCAATGGATTCGGTTGCTTTAACCGACCATGGTGTTTTATATGGAGCGATTGAATTTTACAAAAAAGCGAAAGAAAAAGGAATAAAACCAATAATTGGAGCCGAGATGTACATGGCCTTTGAAAAAATGACCCAGGAAAGGCCGAACATTGATGATAAAAAATATCATCTCGTTTTATTGGTTAAAAACGAACAAGGTTACAAAAATTTGGTAAAACTGATTACCAGGGCTCACCTGGAAGGGTTTTATTACAAACCGAGAATTGATGAAGAATTGTTGGCTCAATACTCCTCAGGATTAATTGCCTTAACCTCTTGTTTGGCAGGTAAAATCCCTCAATTAATTTTGACAAAAAAAATTGAGGAGGCAGAAAGTTTAGCCCTAAGGTATCAAGAAATTTTCGGCAAAGAAAATTTTTATTTTGAAATTCAGCACCACCCGAATTTTGAAGACCAGAAAAAGGTTAATAGGACTTTAATTTCTCTCTCTCAAAAATTGAAAATTCCTTTGGTAGCCACCAACGATGTTCATTATTTAAAATCAGAGGATGCCGAAGTTCAGGATATTCTAATGTTAATCAATACCGGAGCCAAACCGGACGACCCGGAAAGATTAACGATGAAACTTGATGATTTTTCAATGAAAAGCCCGGAGCAAATGCTCAAAGATTTTAAGGATATACCGGAAGCAATTGAAAATACTCAAAAAATCGCTGAAATGTGTAATTTTCAATTTGAATTAGGGAAAGTTATGCTTCCTCAATTTGAAACACCAAACGGAAAATCAACAGATGAATATTTAGAAGAACTTTGTTATCAGGGATTAAAAAAGCGATACAATATTGAAAATCCGAAATCCGAAATCCGAAATCCGAAATTCAAGGAAATTCTTGACCGATTAAACTATGAATTATCAGTGATTAAACAAACCGGCTTTGCCTCTTACTTTTTAATTGTCCAGGATTTTGTCAATTGGGCGAAAGAAAATCGGATTGTAGTGGGTCCGGGCCGCGGGTCGGTCGCGGGTTCTTTGGTTTCCTATGTTTTGAACATTACCAATGTTGACCCTTTAAAATACAATCTTCTATTTGAAAGGTTTCTCACCAGCGAACGGGTCGCTCCCCCTGATATTGACTTAGATTTCGCTGACCGAAGAAGAGATGAGGTAATAAATTATGTAATTGAAAAATACGGCCGGAATAAGGTAGTCCAAATTATTACTTTTGGCACAATGGCGGCCAGAGCTGTAGTCAGAGATGTCGGCCGGGTTCTCAATTATCCTTACAAATATTGTGATAAATTAGCCAAAATGATTCCCTTTGGCTTAACTTTAGACCAGGTCCTGGCCGGTGTTGATGAATTTCGCCAAATTTATCTTTCCGACCCCCAAGCCCAAAAACTGATTGATTTTGCCAAAAAACTGGAAGGCTGCGCCCGGCACGCTTCAACCCACGCCTGCGGGGTGGTAATTTCAGCCAAACCCTTAGATGAAATTGTTCCTTTGCAGCATCCAACCCAAAATGAAAAAATCATTGTCAGCCAATATGAAATGCACGCAATAGAAGATTTGGGATTATTAAAAATGGATTTTTTGGGGCTGAAAAACTTAACCATTATTGAAGATACTTTGGCCCGGATTTACAAAGTTCAGGGAAAATCAGTTGATATTGAAAATATTGCTCTTGGTGATAAAGAAACTTTTAAATTATTACAGCGAGGCGAGACAGTCGGGGTCTTCCAGTTAGAGTCATCGATGATGCGACATTATTTAAAACAATTAAAACCAACCGAGTTTGAAGATATTATTGCTATGGTTTCTCTTTACCGGCCCGGCCCCATGCAATTTATCCCGGATTATATTGAAGGAAAACAAGAAAAGAAAAAAATTACGTTCTTGCACCCGAAATTAAAACCGATTTTAGAATCAACTTACGGAATTCCGCTTTATCAGGAACAAATTATGAAAATCGTTCGGGAATTAGCCGGCTTTACCTTAACCGAAGCCGATGTCTTAAGAAAAGCCATTGGTAAAAAAATTAAAAAACTATTGATGGACCAAAAAGAAAAATTTATCAATGGCTGTAAAAAAAATAAAATTGATGAAAGTATTGCCATTCAAATCTGGCATTGGATTGAACCCTTTGCCCAATATTCCTTTAATCGAAGCCATGGCGCCACTTATGCTCTCATTGCCTATCAAACCGCCTATTTAAAAACGCATTTTCCAGTAGAATTTATGGCTTCTCTTTTAACCTCAGAAAAGCAGGATGTTGAAAGGGTTGGTTTTTTGATTGAAGAGTGTAAAAAAATGGGAATTGAGGTTTTGCCGCCCGATATTAATGAAAGTTTCGCTTTTTTCAGCGTTGTCCCCAAAAAAAATCAAATTCGCTTTGGTTTATTGGTAATTAAAAATGTTGGTTCAAATTTGGTTGAGGCAATAGTTGAAGAAAGAAAAAAATCGGGTCATTATCTTTCAATTGAGAATTTTTTCGGACGAATAGATTTAAAATACCTTAACAAAAAATCTTTAGAAAGTTTAATCAAGGCCGGGGCTTTTGATAAAATGATTGAAAGAAATCAGTTTTTGTTTAATTTAGAAAAATTATTAGAATTGTCAAGAGAAAACCAAAAATCAAAAAATAGCGGTCAAAGGGGACTTTTTGACGGACATGAAAACATGGCTAATATCAAATTTCAACTTTCTCCGGCAAAACCGGCTAGCAAAACCGAAAAATTAAATTGGGAAAAAGAACTTCTGGGTCTTTTTGTTACTTCCCATCCTTTAGAAGGTTTCAAAAATATTTTTTCTAAAAAAACCCTAAGTATTGAAAAAGTAAAAAATGATTTGGGTCTCAAATTAAATAATTATGGTTTTCCGGCTCAAAATTCAAATCAATTTATAAAAATACTTGGCCTTATTTCTTCAATAAAAAAAATTATTACCAAAAACGGCAAACCAATGCTTTTTATGAATTTAGAGGACTTATCGGATAAAATTGAGGTTGTTGTTTTCCCCGGAGTAATTGAAAGAAATCCTACTGCCTTTCAGGAAAACAAAATCGTTTTGGTCTCGGGCAGGGTCGACAACCGCGACAACGTGCCCAAACTAATCTGCAAAGAAATAGAAGAAATTTTAGAGAGTTAAAAATATGGCATAAAAAGGAGCTTAGCTCCTTAAAAAGGAGCTAAGCTCCTGAAGATTGTCAAACCTATGTCAATTATAAAAAAGAAATTAGGTTAATTAGAAATTAGACATTTATGCGTATAGAAACAATACGACATTCTTTATCTCATATTATGGCTTACGCGGTTCAGGAATTATATCCCGGAACTAAGTTTGGCATTGGCCCGGCGATTGAAAATGGATTTTATTATGATTTTGACTTAAAAAGGAGCTTAGCTCCTGAAGATTTGCCAAAGATCGCTGAGAGCAAAGTCTCATCTCTCACCCTCGCTTCGCTTCAGGTAATAGAAGAGAAAATAAGGGGATTAATTAAACAGAATATCAAATTTGAGAAAAAAATTATCTCCAAAAAAGAAGCCAAAAAAATCTTCAAGAACCAACCCTACAAATTAGAGCTAGTCGAAGAGGATAAATCCTCTTCTTCACCCTTCGCTAACGTTCGGGTAATTGAAGAAGTTGCACAGGTCAAACCCCTGCAAATTTATCAATCTGGGGATTTTGTTGATTTATGCTCCGGGCCCCATGTAAAATCGACTAAAGAAATTAACCCGGATGCTTTTAAGCTGACTAAAATTGCCGGCGCTTACTGGAGGGGCTCTGAAAAAAACGTAATGCTGACCAGAATCTATGGCCTTGCTTTTCAAACAAAAAAAGAACTGGCTGACTATCTTAAACTTGAAAAAGAGGCAGAAAAAAGAGACCATCGGCTTTTGGGTAAAAAATTAGACCTTTTTAATATTTCGGAGCAAGTCGGCTCCGGATTGGTTATTTTTCATCCTAAGGGAGCAATTATCCGTCATCTTATTGAAGATTTTTGGAAAAAAGAGCATCAAAAAAGGGGCTATCAATATGTTTATTCGCCCCATATCGGCAATTTAAATCTTTGGAAGACATCCGGTCATTGGGAATTTTATCGGGAAAATTTATACAATCCAATCGGCATTGATGAGGAACAATATCTTCTCAAACCAATGAACTGTCCTTTTCATGTTCAAATTTACAAATCCCAAATTCGCTCCTATAGGGACTTACCCCTTCGCTATTGTGAATTAGGCGCGGTTTATCGTTATGAAAAAGCAGGCGTTTTACATGGGCTTTTAAGGGTTAGGGGTTTTACCCAGGATGATGCTCATATTTTTTGCGCAGGGGACCAAATAACTGAAGAAGTTAAAGGTGTTTTGGATTTGGCTCTTTTTATGCTTGCCTTTTTTGGATTTAAGAAATATGAAGTTGACCTTTCGGTCCGTGACCTGAAAAATAAGTCAAAGTATTTGGGTGATAATAAAATTTGGCAGAAAGCGGAAAATGCCCTGGAATATGTTTTGAAAAAAAAGAAAATTAAATACAAAAGAGCTGAAGGAGAAGCGGTTTTTTACGGACCTAAAATTGATATTAAATTGATTGACGCTATCGGCCGGCCGTGGCAGGGACCAACCATTCAGGTTGATTTCAATTTCCCGGAAAAATTTGATTTAACTTATATTGACAACAAGGGTAAAAAAAGAGAAGTGGTAATGATTCACCGGACGGTTTTGGGGTCAATGGAAAGATTTATTGGCGTTTTACTTGAGCATTATGCCGGGGCTTTACCTTTATGGCTTTCTCCCGAACAAGTTTGGATAATACCGGTTGGCTCTGGCCACAAAAAATACGCCCAAAAAGTAAAAAAGGAGCTTAGCTCCTTTAGGGTTGAAGTTAGAAGTGAAAATGAGACGGTTTCAAAGAAAATCAGAGAGGGGGAAATTCAAAAAATTCCCTATCTTTTAGTTGTCGGAAACAAGGAAGTTAAAGAAAAATCGGTCGGGGTCAGGAAAAGAGGTAAAGGTGATATTGGAATGATGAAAATAGACAAATTTATAGAAAAAATTAAAATAGAAACAAAACAAAAGAAATAGCCAATAATTAATAAAAATATGCCAGAATTATCAGAGTCCACTCAGAAACTTATTCAAAAATACCAAACCTGGTATCAGTCCTTGGGAAAAAAAGAGGGTGTTTCAACCATCCAGGTAGATGAAATTGCTTCAAAAGTAGCCTCCTTTTATGAAAAAATGAGGGGAATAATTGATTGGAGAGACGAACATCTTTTTAGAAAAGGAGCGATTGAAAGAGTTTTAAAAAGAAGGGTTTTTTTTCTGGAAAAGGAAGAAAAAATCGCTCAACCGCTAATTTTAGAATTAATCAGGGGGGGGCATTATCCCAATGATAAAATTGAAGAATCAAAGATAGAAGAAGTTCAAAAAATAATAGATAAATATCTCTATCTTTCCAAAAACAGCCCCCCGCCGCCAAAAGAAAAATTAAAAATTCGGTTGTTTAACTGGATTTTAGAAATTGCTTCTTCGGAAATAGAAGAAACTCTTTCTTCTCCCTCAAAAGAAATGGCTTTAATGGATTATATGACAGAGGTAATGAAAAGGAGGATAAAAGTAAAAGAAGGAGTGTTGGTAATCGGCGGTCTAAGCCAAGAAGAAAAAAATAAACAAATTTTTATTGCCGTCCAAAAAGCCCTTTTTAATTTGGATGAATCATCTATCAGTTACAATCTTTTAAAAAAAAGATATCCAAACTGGAAAAATCTTTCGGCTCAAGAATTATCTCAAATCTCTCAAAACATTTATTCAATCCGGAAAGAAATTGAAAAGGACTTAAATCATCGGCTGGCTAGTAAATTCTATAAAGTTTGCGAGAAATACGACACGGCCTATTTTATTTTAGGAGATATTTTAGCAGAAGACCCGATGGGAATAAAAGAAAAGGTTTTTAAGCCGGAAATATTAGAAGGCAAGATAAAAGAATTTTATCAAAAAAGAGCAAAAAACATAAAAACCAGGTTAAGCCGAGCCGCTTTTTTTGCCACTCTTTCTATTTTTATCTCTAATGTTCTTTCTCTTTTTTTGATTGAATTTCCCTTGGCTAAACTGGTTTGGGGAGAGTTTACTTTTTTGGGAATAGCAGTAAATGTTCTTGGTCCCACTTTTTTGATGTATTTTTTAATTGCCACCATTAAACTTCCGAAAAAAGAAAACATTGATATGGCTGTAATGGAAACAATGAAAATTGTCTACCAAAACAAAAATGAAGATATTTATGAGTTAAGAATTTATCCCCCGAGAGGCGCTATAACCAAAGCTTTAATTACTCTTTTTTATCTGACGGGCTTTGGTTTGGTTTGTTGGCTCATCAGCTGGCTTCTTTTTAAAATCCATCTTCCCGTTACTTCTCATTTTGTTTTTATAGTCTTTATTTGTTTAATTTCTTTTGCCGGAATGAAAATTAGAAGAAGAGTAAAAGAATTGGAAATAATTGAAGAAAAAGAAGGAGTTTTCTATTTTTTAGTTGATTTGTTCGCTATTCCAGTCGCTCAATTGGGTAAATGGTTAACCTCTCGGTGGAAAAAAATAAACATTATTTCAAATTTTTTTAATTATTTAATTGACTATCCTTTTCAGACCTTTACCGAATTTTTGGAACAATGGCGTTGTTTTCTGAAAGAAAAAAAAGATGAAATTTATTAAATACCTGAGCGTCAGCAAAGGTAAAAAGGTCGAGCGACAATTATTCTTAACAATCAAATCGCTATGTCTAAATTAACTAAATTTTTTCTTACGCTAATTTTTGCTGGAATGTTATTAGTTCCAGCCATCACCTTATCCCAAGAAACAGAAGCACCACTGCCAGAAGTCACTGAAGCAGTCAATCTGGATGAAGATGTTCAGCCGGAAGATTTAGGAGTTGGTCAGCCAAGGCTTTTGCCAGATAATCCTTTTTATTTCCTGAAAAATTGGGCCAGAGAAATCCGGAGCTTTTTCACTTTTGACCCGGTCAGAAGGGCGGAATTGAGAATGAAATTTGCTAACGAGAAATTGATGGAGGTAAGAAAAATAGTTGAGATGGAAAAAAACTTAGAAACGATAAAGAGAGCCATTGAAAATTATCAAGAAGGGACAGAAAGGGTTAGGAGGCAGACAGAAAGAATTAGGGAAAGGGCGAGAGAAAATCTGAGGGTGGAAAGTTTTCTTAATAAATTTATTCATCAACAGACCTTGCATCAAAAACTTCTTCAGAGATTAGAAACTCAGGTTCCGCCTCCTGTTTTTGAAAAAATAAAAGAAGCCAGAGAAGAGCATCTGAAAAGATTTCAAGAAGTGATGTTAAAACTGGAAGATCGGCATGAAAAAATTACTGAAAAATTAGATAAAATACTGGAAGAGCAAGAGGGCAGCCAATTCAAAGAATTTAAGAATCTGGAGGTGCTGAAGAATTTGGAAGAGAAATTACCAGAAGAAGCCAGGGAGGCAATTCGAAGAGCTCAAGAAAATGCCCTGAAAAGATTACAAAGAGGTTTAGAAGAGATGAGCCCTGAAAACCAAGAAAAGTTTCAAGAATATGTCGGGAAAATTTCTGGCCAGAAAGAAAAGCACTTGGAAATTATGGGTAACCTTAGAGCTGAAATTAGGACCAGAAAACTAAGAGAAGTTGATAACGAAAAAGTTGAAATGATTCGGGATTTAGAAGAAAAAATTGGGAAAGGGAAGACAAAAATTATTGAGAGGGTAAGTGAAATTGTAGGGGGGAAGATTGATTGTCCTTTTTGGGCGCCGCCTATCCCTGGATTCTGTAAAGAAGGAAGAATGATTATTGAGAAAGACCCAGAAACTGGTTGTCCCCTACCTCCAAGATGTATTATTCCTGGGGAAATAGAGATTCCGAAACCACCGATTCAACCAGTTCCTCCTGAAAGACCTGAACCGGGGTTTTGTATTACCATATGGGACCCGGTCTGCGGCAAAGATGGCAAAACTTACAGCAACGAATGTTTTGCCAGATTAGCTGGAGTAGAGGTTGATTATAAGGGAGTTTGTAGGCCAATAGAAAAACCAATACCAGAACCGCCAATAAGGATACCAGAGCCGCCAATAAGGATACCAGGACCGCCAATAGAAAGACCAATAATAGGGCCGTTGATACCGTTGATAGAGAGACCAACAGAAATGCCTGAAATAATGCCTCCTCCCCCAATCAGATAAAAACACTCGGACAAAAACACAAGGAGTTCTCAAGGGACTGTTCCTTGGGAGTGGTTTTTTGAATTGAAAAAAAGCTGAAAATTCTGTTAAGATAAGACAATATGAAATATCATATTATTACCTACGGCTGCCAAATGAATAAGAGCGATTCAGAACGAATTGCTATGTTTTTAGAAAAGAAAGGATATAAACCTGCCTTAAATATTAATTGGGCCGATTTGATTGTGGTTAATATGTGCTCAGTAAGGCAGCCAGCAGTTGATAGGGTTTATGGCTTAATTCCAAAATTTGACAAACTAAAAGCTAAAAACGAAAAGCTAAAAACTATTTTAACGGGTTGCATTCTAAAAGAAGATAGAAAAAAATTTGCCAAACATTTTGATTTTATTTTAGATATTAATAACCTGCTAAAATGGCCGGAAATGATCAAGAAAAAAGAATACGTCTTAATTAAGCGATCGCCGAATTATTACGTATGTGATTATTTGAAAATTGAGCCAAAATATAAAACTTTTCCTTTGGCTTTCGTTCCAATTTCTAATGGCTGTAATAATTTTTGTGCTTATTGCGTTGTCCCTTATGTCAGGGGTCCTTTGGTTTGCCGCGACTATAAAGAAATTTTGAAAGAGGTAAAAAATGCTGTTCAAAAAGGTTTTAGAGAAATTTGGCTTTTGGGTCAAAATGTCAATCGCTATCGCTCAAAATCAAAAATCAAAAGCCGAGCGTCAATTTGTGGAAGCGAGGCGGGAGAAGAGAACGAAGTTCTCTGCGACCATCAAAAATCAAAAATAATAGATTTTGCCAAATTACTAAAAATGGTCAATGATATTCCTGGCGACTTTAAGTTCTTTTTTACTTCGCCTCATCCCAGTGATTTTTCCGATGAATTAATTAATACTTTAGCCAAGTGTGAAAAATTTGGAAAATATCTTAATTTGCCGGTTCAATCCGGGGATAATGAAATTTTAAAAAAGATGGGCCGGCCGTATACGGTGGAACAGTACAAAAAGATAGTTAGAAAAATTAGAAAGAAAATTCCTGAGATTAATTTATCAACCGATGTTATTGTTGGCTTTCCTGGAGAGACAAAAAAACAATTTGAAAATACAGTCAAATTATTTAAAGAAATCAAATTTAATTTGGCCTATATTTCTAAATACTCTCCCCGGCCAGGCACAGCTGCTTTTCAAATAAAAGACAATGTTCCTTTAGAAGAAAAAAAGCGAAGAGAAAAATGTCTAAGAAACTTATTGTCATTGTAGGGCCAACTGCTTCCGGGAAATCGGATTTGGCAGTGAAAATCGCTAAAAAAATCAAGGGCGAGATTATTTCGGCTGACTCAAGACAGGTTTACAGGGGAATGGATATTGGCACGGGAAAAGTAACCCCCGATACTAAAAATTCTTCGAATTTTAGTACGGGGCAAGTAAAAAAGAAATATATTTTCACACACAAAGGAATTCCACATTATTGCATTGATGTTGCCTCGCCAAAAACAAGATTTAATATTGTTCAATATAGAAAATTAGCCCTAAGGGCAATAAATAAAGTTTTTAAAAAAAGTAAAATCCCCATTCTTTGCGGCGGGACTGGTTTTTATATTCAGGCAGTAGTTGATGGAATAATAATTCCTGAGGTTCCGCCTGATTGGAAGTTACGAAAAAAATTAGAAAAAAAATCGGTTAAAGAACTTTACCAAATTTTAAAAGAACTGGATCCAAGAAGAGCAAAGACAATTGAAAAAGAAAATCCGAGAAGATTAATTCGGGCAATCGAGATTGTAATGAAGACAAAGAAACCGGTTCCTTCTCTTAAAAGGGCGCCACTACCCTATCCAGCGTCGAAGAAGACTTCGTCTTCTTCTCCACCTTCGCTTCCTTCGGAACCTCGGTTTTTGATAATTGGAATTAAAAAAGAAAAAAAGGAGCTAAGCTCCTTAATTAAAAAGCGACTTTTGAAAAGACTACAACCCACCCACCACCCTAAATTGATAACCGAAGTTAAAAAACTAAGGAAATCAGGATTGTCTTGGAAAAGATTAGAAGAATTTGGCTTAGAATACCGACATGTCGCCCAATATCTTCAAGGGAAATTAAAATACAATGAAATGACAGAGAGAATCCAAAAAGAAAGCGAACACTTTGCCAAGCGTCAAATGACCTGGTTTAAAAAAGACAAAAGAATTATTTGGATAAAAGATTACAAAGAAGCGGGAAAATCAGTAGAAAAATTTTTGAAAAATAAATAAAGAGGCTTTATTCCTCTCCCCCTATCTCTTCCTCTTCTCCCATCTCTATTTTTCCTTCTGAAACTAGATCCATTATTATCCTCCATGGTTCAAATTTCAAAATGAGGGTACTGGTATCTCCCCTTTTTTTCCACCCCGCACTAATTCCAGCTCTAAAAAGTTCATTAAGTGTTTCAATGGAAACTCCCTCGGCTGGAATCTCAACCCTTCCTTTCTTATTCAACTCTTTTATGGTTTCATAGAGACTCGTTTTTTTTCCTTTCTCAAATAAGGGCAAAGGTTTCAATTTAATAACTTTTTCTCCTTCTTCCAATTTGAATATTGTTCCTTCGTAAGTTCGAAGGATTTCTCTCTCTATATTCGTCAATTTTTCAGTTGGTACCCCTACTTCCTCTCCTTCTATTGCCCTTAATATAAAGCTATGAATTCCCGCGCCCTCTTTTTTAATCACTTTTTCTTTTTCCATCCCTCCTCCTTCTTTCATCACCTCCTCTCCTCCTTCTTTTTTTATCTCTCCTTCTTGATTTTTTGGAATCTCTTGGCGAAAATTTTCCATATTTGAAGTTAATTATTAAGAATAATTGTTGCTCGACCTTTTGTGTTTATTGGGTTATTGGGGTCAACTCTATTTTCATATATCCCTTTTCATTAAACTTTTGACAAAGTTTTATTCAAAACATTTCTGACTATTTGGGGATTGGCTTTGCCTTTTGTTTGAGCCATTATTTGACCGATTAAGAATTGAAAAGCATTTGCTTTTCCTTTTTTATAGTCATCAACCGCTTTTGGATTTTTAGAAATTACTTCTTTGATGATTTTTTCAATTTCGGTCTCATCAGTTATCTGAACTAATCCTTTTTCTTCAATAATATGAGAAGGGTCGGCGCCGGTTTTAAACATCTCTTCAAGAACTATTTTGGCGATTTTTGATGAAATTTTTCCCTCATAAATTAGGGTAATAAATTCAGCAAAATTTTCCGGAGTAATTAAAAACCCCTGACTGGCAACCGATACTTCCTTTAATAATCCTTGCAGATCAGTAATTAAATAATTTGTGGCTAATTTTATTAGATTTAAAAGTTTTTCCCGGGGAAGTCTTGGCCCAAGTTCACTAACCACTTTTTCAAAATACTCGCCGAGGTCTTTATTTTGAACAAAAACTTCAATTGCCGAGTTCCCCAGGGTGGGACAAGGTGGAAGATGAGGCTTCGCCTCAGCGACCTCTTTATCTAATAAATTGTATTCTTTTTTAAGGCGCTCCCTTCTTTGTTGGGGAAGTTCAGGAATTTCGGCTTTGATTTTTTGAATTTCTTCTTTGGTAAAGTGAAGAGGTGGTAAATCCGGTTCAGGAAAATATCTATAATCATGGGCCTCTTCTTTTTCTCTCTGGGAAACGGTAATACCTTTTACATCGTCCACGCGAGCGCCAGCGAAGCGGCGAGATGAAGCAGTAGCTTCATCGAGCCAACCCCGCGTTTCCTGAATAACCTTTCCTTTTTTATTTAATATTTCTGTTTGCCTTTGAATTTCATATTCAATAGCCCTTTCTACGGACTTGAAAGAATTAAGATTTTTTATCTCAACTTTTGTGCCCAATACTCCTTTCTCTTTGCTCAAAGAAATATTAACTTCCACTCTCATCTGTCCTTTTTCCATATCGGCATCAGAAACATCAAGATAATGGAGAATTAAATGGAGTGTTTCAGCAAACTTTCTTGCTTCTTTGGCCGAAGTAATATCCGGTTCAGTAACTAACTCCATCAAAGGAATTCCGGCCCGATTAAAATCAACCAAGGAACAATCTTTTTCATGAATGAGCTTGCCGGTATCTTCTTCCAGATGAACTCGGCGAATGCGAATTTTCTTCCCGTTGATTTCCAAATAGCCCTCCCTACAAAGAGGCATATCATATTGCGATATCTGATAGCCCTTGGGAAGGTCGGGATAAAAATAATTTTTCCTGTCAAATTTTGAATATTCGGGAATTTGGCAATTCAAAGCCAAACCGGTTTTTATCACCTTTCTTACTGCTTCCTTATTTATCGCTGGGAGGGTTCCCGGATGTCCAAGGCAAGTTGGACAAACATTAATATTGGGATATCTTTCATTGGGATCATTGGCGCAAGAACAAAACATTTTACTTTTTGTATTCAATTCTATGTGTACTTCAAGGCCAATGGTTGATTGATACATAAAATTTTATTCTATTCTGTTATTCTACCGTCTTCTATTGTTTTTATCTCTTTTCCTTTTGCTTCGTTGACAATTTCTACTCCCGAACTCGTTCCAATAATATCAGCCCCGGCTTCAACCATCATTTTTAAATCCTGCAAATTTCTGATGGAGCCGGCTGCTTTTACCAATAAACCGGGGGCGGATTCTTTCATAATTCTGATATGTTTTGCTTTTTCCGGCAACTCCATCCTGTCCAAAGGGTCGTTTATGGTGGCGGTTTTGACGCAAATTGCTCCGGCTTCTTTTGTAATTTCCGATGCTTTTTTTATTTCTTCGTCGGTCAGATAACCGGAACCGATTATCACCTTTATTGGCAAAATCCGGCAGATTTCTTTTAAATCATTTAAAACCTCCTCGTATTTCCCATTTTTAAAACTATCTATTTTCATGACCACATCAACCTCGTCTGAGCCGTTTTCTTTGGCTTTTTTTACCATTTTAATTCTTTCTTCATGAGAACTAGCGCCGGTTGGCTCATCTATTAAAGTTATAACCTTAATCTCGGTGTCTTTCAGCAATTCTCCGGCTAATTTCGTATATTCCGGGAAAATACAAAAACCCCGAAAACCGTATTCTTTTGTTTCTTGGCAAACCTTTTTTATTTCTTCCTCGGTTGCTCCTTTTTTAAGAAACGTTTGGTCAATTAATTTAGCTGTGTTTTCCATAATTTTTTGCTGCTAAATATGTGTTTTTTAATAATAAAGCGACTGTTAAGGGTCCAATGCCGCCGGGCACCGGAGTTAAGAAGCTCGCTTTTTCTTTTACGCTTTCTCTATCAACATCGCCGACTACTTTCTTTGGTCCAATTTTAGTAATGCCGGCATCAATTAAAATTGCCTTATCTTTTATCATATCGCCCTTAATAAAACTGGGGCGACCCAGAACCGCAACAAGAGCATCTGCCCTCTTTAATTTGTCCCGCACTTTTTTAATTTCAAAAGAGAGATGCTTTTTTGTTAAAATATAATCTATTTTAATTCCTTCTTTTTTTAAAAAAAGTTTAAACGTTTCCCCTAAAATTTTTGAATTGACTAAGGCAACGATTTTCTTTTTTTTGAAAATCTTTGTTGCTCTTTTCATGCTAAATAAAATTGCTGAAAGCAATACAGGCGAAAAGCAGCTGTTTTTTCTAAAACCGTCAACATCCTTTTTTGGATTTATGGTTCCTATAATTCTATTCGGATTGAATTTTTTGGGAAGAGGTAACTGAACAATAACTCCATGGACAGAAGAATTATTATTCAAGTTTTTTATTTTTTGAATAATTTTTTCTTCTTTTACCCGAGCGTTAGCGAAGGGTAAAGAAGAGGATTTATCCTCTTCGACTACCCGAGCGTTAGCGAAGGGTAAAGAAGAGGATTTATCCTCTTCGACTACCCGAGCGTCACAGCGAAGGGGCGGAGATGAAGATTTATCTTCATCGACTACATTTCTTTTGAATTTATAAAGAACCAACTTTATGCCAATTTTTTTAGCCGCCCTTCTTTTTAATTTTATGTAGAGTTTTGATGTTTTGTCTTGACCGACCAAGATTACAGCTAATTTGGGTTTAAGTTTTTCTTTAGATATTCTTTTTTTCAAATCCAATAAGATTTTTTCAGCTGTTTTCTTACCATTGAAAATCCTCATAGATTGAGATAAATTGAAAACTTATTTAAATCTTAGATGAAGATGAGTTTAAAATTTAAACTCATCGTAGATTGGAAACTTTTTAACCATCCTTTTTACTTCTTTTTTAATCTCGTTTTTAATTTTTCGATTATTAATATTCTTTATTAATTTTACAATTAGTCGCACAACATGTCTTGATTCTTTTTCCTTTAATCCCCGGCTGGTTATGGCTGGAGAGCCCAGCCTAATACCCGAAGGATTATAAGGGGGTCTTTTGTCAAAGGGAATAGCATTGCGGTTAACATAAATGCCAACCTTATCTAATTCATCCTGGATTTTTTTAGAACTGTCCCCAAAAGGAGAAACATCTATGACCATTAAATGGTTGTCTGTTCCGGAGCTTACCACTCTTATCCCCTCTTTTATAAATTCATCAGCCATAGCTTTGGCGTTAAGGAGAATCTGTTCCTGATACTTCCTAAAAGAAGGTTTCATTGCTTCCAAAAAACAAACGGCTTTAGCAGCAATTACATGGTCTAAGGGTCCGCCCTGTGTGCCGGGGAAAACCGCTTTATCAATTTTTTGAGCTAAGTTGAGTTTTCCTTTTGGATCTAATCTGTCTTCAGTTTTAGATAATATTAATCCAGCCCTCGGACCTCTTAGGGTTTTATGGGTGGTGGTAGTCACCACATCGCAATAAGGAAACGGATGGGGATGAAAACCAGTTACTACTAAACCAGCAATATGGGCAATATCGGCCATTAAATATGCTTTGGCTTTATCAGCAATTTTTCGAAAACCTTTGAAATCAAGCTTTCTAGAATAAGAAGTGGTGCTGACAATAATTAATTTTGGTTTAAATTTTAGGGCGATTTTTTCAACTTCTTTCAAATCAACCTTTTCTGTTTTTGGATTAACTCCATAATAGGCAAATTTATATAATTTTCCTGAAAAATTAACCGGAGAACCGTGAGTTAAGTGGCCGCCGGCCGATAAATCAATTCCTAAAACCTTGTCTCTATAATTAAGCAGGGCTAAATAAACTGCAGCGTTTGCCTGAGAACCCGAATGGGGCTGAACGTTGGCCTGCTCTGCTTTAAATAATTTTTTTGCCCGATTAATCGCTATCTGCTCAATTTCATCAATAAATTCATTACCGCCATAATACCTTTTTTGGGGATAACCCTCTGAATACTTATTGCTCAAGGGCGTACCCATAACTTTCAGAACAGCTGAAGAGGCGTAGTTTTCTGAGGCAATTAAAGTCAAGCCTTCCTTTTGCCGAGCAATTTCTTTTTTGATTAAAGCGTAAATTTTAGGATCAGTTTTTGAAAGTTTCATTATAAATATATTCTAATAAAATTTTACTAATTTTACAAATAAAAAGAGGTGTTAGACACCGAGTGTCTAACATGTCAGGTGTCTAACATGTCATCGCAGTTATTTCATTTAAATATCGTCAAACATCACTGGTATTCGCTGTTTAACGTCGTTTAAGAGATTGGTCATTACCTGGCGGATTTCCCAGTGAGCGTTTGGAGCGGTTCGTAATTTGAAAACATGTCGCCATTCCCGAAAATTAGCGGTCATTACAATTTGGGCTTTAATGGCAGTTGGTAAAACTTGCCGAGCGTCTTCTGGTAGCCAATCAGCCTTTCTCAAGCCCCGATACATTTGTTCATTCAAATCCATCCACTCTTGAAAAGAAACTTTTATTTTTGTACCATTTGGAAAATCCAGTTCTACCAACTTCTCATTAGGGTCTTTGTCCGGCGGAACAACTGCTTTAAAATTGCTTTCATCAACATAACGCGTAGATTCTTGGGTAAAAGAAGCTAATCTATGGCGCACTAACTCATGGGTATTTCCACACCAAACGGGAATTCCATTTCTACGAACATATAGTGTTCCATTGGGGACCGTCACGCACCTAACCATTCCTTTATATTTAACAAAAGAGTCATGTTTTCTTCCGTGTGTATTTATTCTAGGTTCGCAACGGTTTGCTTGACTGACTGAAATTATATATGACAATATTTTCTTATTTACTACCTGTCTATTCAAAACATGAGAGTCCCCTATCCTATTATCTACTCTAATCTTTGCAGATTCACCCATTTTAAGAAATAACTCTTGTAGATCGTCTGCTATCTTAGAAGAGGATGTGTATATTACTCTATGATGGTTTTTCTTATGAATATTACCATCACCTTCTATATATGCCTGTACAAAATATTTAATTTGCTTGGGCGCTAATGCTTTTATGAATTTAGGTATAAATCTATTTTCTTTTTTGCCAAATTTCCTAAGATACTGAACTAAAACATAATTTGAAAAACTAATTCCTGATTTCTCAATTTTGACATTAAATTGTAGTTTTTTACAGATTTTAGCTATTTTTTGCTTAATAAGCCTTTTATGCTGCGCAATTCTCACTTTTACACCACCAGTTCTTCCTTCTTTAGTTGTTTTGTAATCACTTAATCCTCCATCAGACAAGTAGTAACCTAAAAATTGAAGAAAAGTATTCATTTCCACTTTAAACCCTATCTTTGTACCGTGTTTCGAAGTTTTAACTTTAGGTAAAGAGAAAAATTTTCTATAACATCCTTTCCAATTAGCGTTCTTTTTATAACATATTCTTTTCCCAACTATTTCTTGTGTTTGAGCGATAAAAAGTGATTGTTTTACTCCCGATCTTCTACGATCAGGTTTTCTTACAACCATTCTATGGTTCGGTGTAACCAAAAGATCAACCATACTAGATTTTACCTTGTACATTTTACTATTCCAAAACACATCTGTTCTATCTATAGCTTTTTGATACTCTAGATTTTCAGTTTTTAAATTAAGAGTGGCAAAATAATCTTTAGAGATATCCACATCTTTAAAATATTTCCAACCCTCTCTGGTTAAAATTTGTGTTTTTTCATCATAACAGAATCCCCTGCAAACATTGTTAAATTCTACTGTCATACAAGAATGCTCAAGAACGCTTTCATGTCCTCTATCTCTTAACATTTTCACAAATATAGCAGCTGATTCATCAGTAATTTTATCTCTGCTTTGATAGGCGGTCCGACCGGCAATTTCAATTAACTGTAAAGGATTTTCGCCATCTAAACCTGCCATAATGGCTAATATTCTATGACTGCCTTTGTTTTTTAAGATATTTGCCATATTAAATATCAAGAATGCTTTTAATTTCTTCAAAAAACTTCTTTAATATTATTCTAATTCATTTAATCGTTACCAATCTCGAGCCCCATCATCATGCCAGTTCTCCCCTACTAATTGTTTAATTTCTCCTCTTGCAGTAAGTTTTGTTTTAAATTCTTTGGCTAAAAAAGGTAAGAAATCTTCAAAAACATTTTTTAAATTTATACGAGGATCATTGTTATAAATTCTGAAAGCATTTAATTCTCCTTGTTCATTTATTCCAATTAGAACTCGACCTAAAACTTCTCCTTTTTCATTTTTAGCCCAGATTACTTTTTTATTAATATCTACTGCATTGCAAACAGCGCTTTGTTCGCTTCCTCCTTTTATTCTTAAACAAGAACCAATTACTTTTTGTCCCATTTGAAGTGTTTTTAAGGGATCTTCTTCTGTTTCTAAGATAATCTTTGAAGGAAGCTTACTTTGTTCTGTTCCTTCAAGAGAATGAATAGCGCTAATATGGGTTTTAATGTCTTGGCTAAGATGAACAGGAATTCTTTCTTTATTTTCTGAAAGAATTCTTTCAATTTTTTCAATTTTTGTTTCTTTAGGAATTTCAATACCTGCTTCTTGTAAATGTTCAATTATTTCTGTTATTTCTCGGTTCCTACTCTCTACTAAAGAACTTTCATAATCTTTACTTTTTACAGTAGTATATTCTTTTGAAAAATGGGTTAACCAAGCAGTAGTGTTTATTTTATTTTCCATTAAAGATATCCAATCTCTATTTTTTTTCCAATCAAGAGGTCTTTTCCCTTGAATAAAAAGTTGTTCTAAGATTTCTTTGTTTGTTTGTTCTTCTTTATCTTCTAAAACTTTATGAAGCCTAGTGGCAAAGACAATATCTTCTGTTATATCTCCTAGTGTCCATTTTTTGGTTGATAGTTTTTCAAAATAATTTATGAGATTTTTTTTAGGAGAACTTAGAATTGCTTCTCTAATTAAATGATCTTTTTTATCTTGAATCTCTCTTTGAAGTTGTTTTTCCTTTTTCTGAGGAGTTCTAATTTCTTCTCCCCTATCTTGTATCCCTTTTATTTGTTTACAAATTTTAAACTCATATTTATCAGGATTACTTAAAACTGATTCTAAAGTGATATCTTTGAATCTTTCTTCCTTAATTTCTTTAATCTCTTTGGTAATATTTTCAAAATCTAAAAATTCACCATACTCTGATAACTTTACCCAATCTTTAAGTGAAAGAAGCTGAATATCTTCTTTAATGCTTTCAAATTGAGGAAGAAAGTCATTTAAATCTTTAAGAGAATTTTTTTCTACTTTTCTTAATTTTTTAAGACCAGAAAAGATTTCTTCTCTTTTAGAATTATCTTTTATTAAAAAGTAAAAGTTATAATTTTTATATAATATATCTTTTAATAGATTCTTGTTTCTTTCATATCTTTGTTTAAGGATTTTTTCACCTTCTTCCAATGTTTCACCTTCCCAGTCAAAAAAATGTAGATAATTAAAGATATTTTCTTCATTATTTCGGCTTTTTTTAAGTTCTTTTTGGAAAAAGTCTTGTATTTGTTTTTTCTTATCTTGAACTTTTCCTTTCATTAAAATTACTGAAGGATAAACATAACCTT
>JAHXGN010000002.1:42821-46211 GCA_019923625.1 Candidatus Nealsonbacteria bacterium | reverse complement strand
TTGCAGGTTCGAGTCCTGCGCGGGGCACCAGTGCCCTGCTTGCCTCGGGACTAAATTCAAAATTCCTTGAAGCAATCCCTTTGGGATATTACAAGGCGGGCAAAATTCAACCACAGCCCATTTTCAATGGCTGAGTTGTCCAGCCCGCCCCTTTCCGAAGGGGCGGGGCTGTGGCAAAACTTTTTTTATTTTTTGGAAAGAGTATAATTAATAAAGAATATGTTAAAGCCAGAAGAAAAAATAAAAGTTATTGAGGAACATAAGCTCCATAAATCAGATACCGGTTCAACCGAAGTTCAAATTTCCCTTGTTACCGAGGAAATCAAAAAATTACTTCTCCATTTGAAAAAATATCCCAAGGACCTCCATTCCAAAAGGGGGCTCTTGAAAATGGTAGCCAAAAGAAAAAAACTTTTAAAATATTTGAAAGATGAAAGTGAAAAGAGATATAAGAGTATTTTGAAAAAAATCGGATTGAAAAAATAATTCAAACCAAGTATGCCAATTAAACATTTGGGTCAAAGGGTAGCCGTCTTAATTGATGTTCAAAACCTATATCACTCGGCTAAAAATTTATACGGAGCCAAGGTGAATTTTCGGGAAATTTTAAAATTAGCCGTCAGTCAAAGAAATTTAATCAGGGTTTTTGCTTATGTGGTTAGGACTAAAAGCGGCGAAGAAAAACCATTTTTTGACGCCTTAATTAAATTAGGTATTGAAACCAAGGTTCGGGATTTGCAGGAATTTTACAACGGTTTAAAAAAAGCTGATTGGGATGTCGGCATTACGGTTGATGCTATCAGAATCGCTCCCAGCATTGATACCATTGTCTTGGCTTCGGGTGATGGCGATTTTATCCAATTGATTGAATATCTGAAAAATCAAGGAAAAAGAACAGAGGTAATCGCTTTTGGTAAAACCTCTTCGTTAAAACTAAAAGAAGTGGCTGATGAATTTATTGATTTGGAAAAAAGTCCTGGAAAATATTTGATAAAAAAATAATGGAAAATTTTAAATTAAAAATTGGGGCTAAGGATTTTGAGGTTAAAATTAAAAATTTAGCCAGTCAGGCGGCCGGTGATATTTTGGTTCAATACGGCGAGACCATGGTTTTGGCAACAGCTGTAATGTCTGATTTAGAAAGAGAAGGAATTGACTTTTTTCCCTTGACAGTTGAATACGAGGAAAGATTTTACGCTGCGGGTAAAATTTTGGGCTCAAGATATATTCGCCGGGAAAGCCGGCCGCCTGATGAAGCAATTTTAACCGCCCGGTTAATTGACCGAGCAATTAGGCCTAGGTTTCCCCAAAACCTCAAAAAAGAAACTCAGGTAATAGTTACCTGCCTTTCTTGGGATAAAGAAAATGACCCCGATATTCTGGGGCTTATTTCCTCTTCTTTAGCTCTTTCAATTTCCGATATTCCTTGGTCAGGACCAATAGCTTGTTTAAGAATTATTAAAATTGGAGAAAATTTTATCTTAAATCCAACTTATGAAGAAAGGGAGAAAAGTTCTTTTGATTTGGTTTTAGCCGGGGTTGAAGAGGAAAATTCGGATCAGATTTTAGTTAATATGATTGAATTTGAAGGAAACGAAGTTCAAGAACAAACGATTTTGGAGGCAATTGAGTTTGCCAAGCCCTTTCTTAAAGAAATAATTAATTTTCAAAAAGAAATCCAAAAAAAGATAGGTAAAGAAAAGATTCTTCTGGCTCAACCCTTGCCGGATTTGAAATTGGAACAAAAAATAAAAGAATTTTTGGGGGATAAATTGGAAAAAATCATTTTTCAAAAGGAAAAATTAAAAAGAAGGAAGGGGTTGGATAATTTGTTAGAAGAATTGCTCAATTTTATCAAAGAAGATTATTCCGGACAGGAAAAACAAATTTCAATTAAAGAATTATTTAAAAAGGAAATTAATAGAATTGTCAGCCTCAATATTATAGAACTAGAAAAAAGACCCGATGGCCGGAAATTAGACGAAATAAGAAATTTGCAAATAGAAATAGGCATTTTACCGAGAACTCACGGCTCCGGTCTTTTTATCAGAGGTGATACCAAGTCCCTTTCTATTTTAACCTTGGGTACGCCTGGTGATGTCAAGCTATTGGAAGGAATGGAAGTGGTTGGCAAAAAAAGGTTTATGCATCATTATAATTTTCCGCCTTATTCTACCGGTGAAATAAAACCAATGAGAGGACCTGGCAGAAGAGATGTTGGCCATGGAATGTTGGTAGAAAAATCTCTTTTACCCCTCATTCCTGTTTTTGACGAATTTCCTTATACAATGAGAATTGTCAGTGAAATTCTTTCTTCCAATGGTTCTACTTCAATGGCAGCGGTTTCTTCTTCATCATTAGCCTTAATGGAAGCGGGCGTGCCAATAAAAAAACACGTGGCTGGTATTTCTATTGGCTTAATGACCGATAATAAGGGTAATTATAAAATTTTAACCGATATTCAGGGACCAGAAGACCAAAGTGGAGATATGGATTTTAAAATCGCTGGAACAGAAGAAGGAATAACGGCAATTCAATTAGATGTTAAAATTGATGGAATTAACCAAGAAATTTTAAAAAAAGCGCTGGAACAAGGAAAAAGGGCAAGAGTTTTAATTTTAAATGAAATGGCAAAAGTAATTTCAAAACCAAAAAATCAGCTCTCCCTCTATGCTCCGAGAATTTTAACTTTACAAATCAATCCGGAAAAAATCAGAGAGGTGATTGGTCCGGGCGGTAGAATAATTAACGAAATAATTGAAAAATGTCAGGTCTCAATTAATGTTGAAAACACGGGCAAGATTTTTGTTACAGCTGAAAAAGAGGAAGCAGCAAAAAAGGCGATTGAATGGATAAAAAACATTACCCGGGAGGTAAAGGTGGGAGAAATTTTTCAGGGAAAAGTAAAAAGAATTTTGGATTTTGGGGCTTTTGTGGAAATTTTTCCGGGTCAGGAAGGAATGGTTCATATTTCCCAATTAGCTCCTTTTCGGGTTGAAAGGGTTGAGGATATAGTTAAAATCAACCAAATGATTCCGGTAAAGGTAATTTCCATTGATGAGCAGGGTCGAATCAATCTTTCTTTAAAAGAAGCCCAAGTCCAAGCCGAGAAAAAAGGGTTCTAATTTATGGCTTTAGTTCATGTTAGAAGATATTACTAAAGAAAAATTTACCATAAATCCGGAGCAGATTCGGACAATGCAAAAAGACATTGCCGAACTTCAGAAAAAAACTCAAACAGGAGAAGCGCCGGTTTTGGAAACCAAGGAAAAATTAGAAGAAGAAATAGAGAAATCAATTAAAGAGGCGGAGGAAAAAAGAATTATAAAAGAAAGGGAGGTCCGGGAAAAGGAGGCTCAGAAAGAAAAAACAGAAGAAGAAAGAAAAAGA
>JAHXGN010000002.1:41629-42664 GCA_019923625.1 Candidatus Nealsonbacteria bacterium | reverse complement strand
GCTGCGGCTCGGGAGGAAGAAGAAAGAAAAAGAAAAGAAGAAATGGAAAAGAAAACGGAAGAAGAAATAAGAAAAAAGGAAGAAGAAAAAAGAAGATTGGAAAAAGAAGAGGGGGAAAGAAGGAAAGAAGAAGAAATGAAAAGAAAGGAAAGGGAAATTGAAGAAAAAAAGAAAGAAAAAGAAAATTTAGAAAAAGAAAAAGAAGAATTAGAAATAAAAATTAAGCAACTGGCTCAGGAAAAAATACCATTGGAAGATGAAAAAAATAAACTTTTGAAAGAAACAGAGCAATTGGACTTGATTTTAGGTCCTCTTTTAAAAGAGGAGGAAAAAATAGAAAAAGAAAAAAGAGAAATTGAAGAAAGGGAAAAATCAGCCCAGGCAATTAAACAAAAGCAACAAATTGAAAAAGAAAGATGGAAAATTGAAGAAAAAAGGGGGGGGATAGAATTAAAAAGATGGGAATTAGATAAGGAAAAAGAAAAAATTGAAAATCAAATAAAAGAATTTGATTCAAGATATCAGGTAATTTTAGAAAGAGAAGAGGAAATAAAAAAAAGACAAGGGGAAATTTTAAAAAGGGAGGAAGAAATAAAATTAGAGGAGGAAAAAAAACAACTAAAAGGTAAATTGGAAAAAACTTCGGAAAGAATAAAAATTTTAGATAAAGAAAAAGGTCAACTTCTTGAAAAAATAGGGGAAGCCGAAGAATCTTTAAACAAAGCCCTGGAAAAAGAAGAAGAGGCGGAAAGAGAAGTTAAGGTCATTGAAGAAAAGGAACAATTAACAGAAATTCCAAAAAGAAAAAGAGAGATTGAAGAAGAGAGAAGGAAAATAGAGAAAAAAAGAAAAGAAATTGAAAAAGAAAGATGGGCTTCTGAGGAAAAAAAGGAAGAATTAGAACTCCAGGCAAAAGAAGTGGATCTAAAACATCAACAATTGTTAAAAGAAAAACAGGGTTTGGAAAATAGAATAAAAGAAATAGACGAGGCATTAAATCCAATTCCAATAGAAGAACAAAAGGAAGTCGATGAA
>JAHXGN010000002.1:0-41433 GCA_019923625.1 Candidatus Nealsonbacteria bacterium | reverse complement strand
GTCTCTTCTTCCCCCTCGCTTCGCTCGGGAGGAAGAAGAAAGAAAAAGAAAAGAAGAAATGGAAAAGAAAGCGGAGGAGGAAAAAAGAAGATTGGAAAAAGAAGAGGAAGAAGAAAGAAAAAAACAGGAAGAAATAAAAAGAAAAGAAAGGGAAATTGAAGAAAAAAAGAAAGAAAAAGAAGGGTTATCAAAGGGAATAGAAGAAATAAAAGAAGAGAAAGAAAATTCTTTAAAAGCTCTTTTGGAAAAAAGAAAAAGAGCCGGAGAAGAAGAAAAAAAAGAAAGAGAAAAATTAAGACAAGTAAAAACAGAGGGGGTTAAAAAAAGGTTGGCCGAACTTCAAGAAAAAGAAGAAAAAGAAAGAAAAAGTTTTTTAGAAAAAGTGGCTGGTAAAGAAGGAGTTAGCCCCAAAACTCCGCTCGGCTCATCTGAATTTGAAAAGTTGGAAATTCCGCCACCCCAAATTGAAATTTTCCGTCCTTTGCCCCAAAAATCCTCGTTGGGAGAAAAAATCTGGATTAGATTAATAATTTTAATTTTAGTTATAACAATTTTGGTTGTTGTTTTTGCTTTTTCTTTTTGATATTTTTAAAATTTATTTTTAAAATTTACTGTTAATGCCTTCTAAAGTTTTTTCAGGAGCAATTTTGGGCTTGGAATCCCAGGTTGTGGAAATAGAAATCAATACCTCTTTTGGGATGAAGTATTTTGAAATTATTGGCTTGCCTGACAAAGCCATTCAAGAATCAAAAGAAAGGGTCGGAAGCGCCATTGAAAGCTCGGGTTTTCAATCACCCCATCACCAGCCCCTGAAGGTCTTGGTTTCTTTGGCTCCGGCCGATTTAAAAAAAGAGGGTTCTCTTTATGACTTGCCCATTGCCTTGGGTTGTCTTTTATCAACTAAAAAAATAAAATTTCAATCGGAAAATAAAATTTTTTTTGGCGAACTGGCTTTAGACGGTAGAATCAAACCAATAAAAGGAGCTTTGATTTTTGCTAATTTGGCCAAAGAAAAAGGATTTGAAGAAGTCCTTTTACCAAAAGAAAACGTCTTAGAGGCCGGCTTAATTAAAGAAATAAAAATAATCGGAGTAAATAATTTAAAAGAAACCATTGAGTATCTGGAAGGAAAAAGGCAAATTTCTTCTTCAAAAACGAATTATGAGGATTTTCTTTGCCAGCCAAATTATCCGCTTGATTTGGGTTATATCAAGGGTCAGGAATTAAGCAAAAGGGCTTTGGAAATTTCAGCGGCCGGCGGTCATCACCTCTTAATGTTTGGTCCCCCGGGTACCGGCAAAAGCTTATTAGCCAAAGCCATTCCTTCAATTTTACCACCCCTTTCTTTTGAAGAATCCCTGGAAGTAACTAAAATTTACAGCATTGTTGGATTTTTATCAAAAGAAAATCCTTTGATTAATTTCCGGCCATTTCGCTCTCCCCATCATACTTGTTCCGAAGTAGCTTTAATTGGCGGCGGCAATCCTCCCCGGCCAGGTGAAATTACTTTGGCTCATCGGGGGGTTTTATTTTTAGATGAATTTCCCGAATTTCACCGCGATGTTCTGGAAAGTTTAAGACAGCCGATTGAAGAAGGTAAAATTATTGTCTCCCGGTCAAAACATTTTCTGACCTTCCCCAGTCGTTTTATTTTGGTCGCAGCCACCAATCCTTGCCCCTGCGGTTATTTCAACGACCCGGAAAAAAAATGCAACTGCACCAATTCTCAAATCAGAATGTATCAAAGAAAGCTTTCCGGACCCTTAATGGATAGAATTGATATTTTTATTAGTCTTCCTGAATTAAGGTATGAAAAGCTGGTAAGCCCTGACCAAGAAAATTACAGTCAAGAAATCAGAGAAAGGGTGCAAGAATGCAGGAAAATTCAAAGAGAAAGGTTTTTAAAGGAAAAGACCAATTCGGAGATGGAAATTCCGGAAATAAAAAAATATTGCCAATTGGATTTGGCAAGTCAAAATCTTTTGAGAAAATATGTTGAGGCCAGGAAGTTGTCAGCCCGAGGCTATCACCGGGTTTTAAAAACAGCCAGAACTATTGCTGATTTGGACAAGGCTGAAAAAATTTTATCCGACCACTTAAATGAATCCTTAATCTATCGGCTAAAAGAAGGAGTTGATTTTAATTATTAGTTTTATTGGTAAAATTATTGCCTGACAAAAGGATTTCTGGCTTGCCTGACTTCAAAATGAAGATGGCAACCGGTTGAGGTTCCGGCTCCTGGAGCGCCTGGTTGTCCACCCATCAGGGCAATAATTTGGCCCTGGGAAACTCTATCGCCCGGATTGACAAAACTGGTTAAAAGATGACCATACATTGTTATTGTTCCATTGGGGTGTAAAATTGTCAGGTGGTTGCCTGCTCCGCCGAAAACGTCTCTTGAGACAGATTCGGTTAATTTAACCCTCAAAACTGTTCCAGCAGCCGCAGCAAAAATTTGATCTCCGCACCGACCGTCAAAATCAACCGCATTGTACCAGTGTAGACCCTGGCTAATCCGAGTAGAAACAGTCGGGTAAATAAAATAATTGGAGGGTAAAGGAACGGCCAAAGCCGACTGAGAAGCAAGTTTTGTTGAAGAATAAGGTTTTTTCCCGTCGGGAATAATTAAAATATCGCCGATAAAAATATCATCTTCTTTAATAAGATTATTAAAGGTAATAATCTGGCTAATTTTTCCTTGATATTTTTGAGCGATTTCAGAAATCGTATCGCCAGCCCTAACATAATGAATTACTCCGGAAACCGGCAGAATAACCAATTTTTGACCCGGTTGGATTTTTGAATTCTTATTTAAATTATTAGCCCAAAGCAGGGTCTCTAATGTTATATTAAATTTATCGGCAATCAACCAAAGGTTGTCTCCTGGTTCAACAAGATATTCAATAATTCCCCTTGACTCCTGAAAAGAAGAGTCCTGTCCGGCAAGAACCGCCAAAACCTGTGGAGTAATTATTAAGGGTGGAGAAATTCCTTTCAAGCTGTTTTTTTCAATTAAAATCGGGCTGGGAACTTCCAAAGAAGTTTTTCCGGAAAAATTTAAAAATAAAAATTCTACTTGATTGGAGTTTTGATTTTGTAAATTAAAAAAGGGGGGAAGAAAATTTTGAGCTGCGATTTTGAAATTTTTGTTTAAATAAAAAGAGCTAAAATTTAAAATTCCGAATAAAATAAGGGAAATCAGCCAAAAATAGCAAAAAGGGTCTTTTTTTAAACCCCTTAAAAACTTTTTCGCCCTCTTTAAAATTTCTTTCGGTCTTAAAAATATCTTTAAAAGCGAAATTATCATTCTCTTTCTCTTTTTTTAGTTTAATATCCTGGTCTTTAAATGTCAAGGAGTTTATCCACAGCTCAAAGACTGGATAAATTTAACCAAAAGTTTTAAAATTTAATAATGAATAAAAATATTAGCCTTATCTTTGTTTTAACTGTTCTGGCGCCCATTTCTTTATTTTTTCTATTTTTTCTCGGACATTCTTTTGCAGCTACCACACCGCCGCTTGAAAAGCCTGCCTGTCCTGAGCCGCCTCCTGCACCAAGTTGTAATGAATGTCCTTCCTATTCAGATATTGAATACCAATGCATAGGAGAATGTCCTGATGCAAAGATTCAAAAAAGAGAAAGAACATGCCAAAGGGGAAGAACGGGCACTGCGGAAAGAATAAAAGACGATAAAGGCTGCACCACAGGGTGGAGATGTGTAAATTGGATCTCTTGCGATTCTTGCCCTGCTTGGCCGCCTGAAGGTGGCTGGAATAACCACAAAACTTGCTCTGGCTGGCAAAAATGTATTGATGATGCATCTCTAAAAACTAAACCCTCTTGCCAATGCGCCGGCCAATGTCTGGAAACTCCAAAAAATCCAAGATATTACTATAATCCCAACTATCCTACCGATCCAGCTAATCCAGAGCCGAGCCAAGACCCAAATAACATCCTTCTCCCGGTAAAATTGGACTGGGATGATGTTGCTTACTGGAAAGCCTTACCTGATGGCCCCCAATCTTACCGAATAACAATCGGAAATACCCGACCGACTGATCCCCATTCCAATTATTCGCTGATGTCAGAATTTATTCCGCCTTCCTGTACTTTAAAATCAAACACCATCCACCCTTGGCAAGTCCAGGCTTGTTGTACCATAGACGGCCAAAACTGCGGACCGGCAAGCAGTTGGAGTTTTACAACCAGTTCTGCGCCTGAACCCATTCTTCCTTTTGATCCTGATTGGCAGGGCCTAGAAAAAATGGCTGAGAATGAAAAGTTAAATCTCATTCTTAGGTGGTGTCCGTTCTATTTTCAACTCCCAGAAAGAGGTTATCAGAGACCAATGAGTTATAGATTGTTTTTTCATAAAATATCTTATAGAATAGAGAGTGGAAAAATAAAAATAATAAAAGAAGAATGTCATCCTGAATTAAGACCGGTCCTGCCCGGACAAAATTGCCGGTCAAAAATACTAAGGACTTGGCCGGGCCGGCATCCTGAACCTAAATTTTCCAACAAGGACCATGATCATGTTTTTTCACCAAAGAAGATAGAAAAGGAAAACCGCCTTTTGTGGCTTGGGGTTGGCAAGTTAGCGCTTGTCGATATTGGGCTGGTACTGTTTGTTCTGAAAAAAGCCAGAAATGGCTGTTATCAATTGAAGATACTCTTTCAGAACCTGTTTTATTTTCACCGCCAAATGATCCGGCAGGGAAAACTCCAATTGGTCTTCCAGTTTTATTAAAATGGCACAAATTTTTAGGAACAAATTCTTGGAATTATCAAATATATGAAAGGAACCAAACAACTCCGGCCACCGGCACAACCCAAGTCTCTAATTTAAGATTTGATTATTCTGAACTTAAACTTGATACTTTTTATACTTGGAGGGTTCAGCCTTGTTGGGATTATGAGGGGAAAAAATGTGAGGCCTTTTGGTCGGAGGATTCTATTTTTAGAACCACTGGCCGGCCGCCAGAACTTATTTATCCTCTGACTAACGCAAATAATGTTCCTATTCCGGTCAATTTTAAGTGGGAAGATGTGCCTGGGGCCAAATCCTATATTTTTAAATATATTTATATTTCAAAAATTGAGGATCTTAATTTAAGTTTGAAAAAAATATTAGAAGAACCAGAGATTTACCTTGATCCTCCACATCCAGGTTTGGTTTTAGTAGAATTAAAAAAAATATTAGAAAAACCAGGAGTTTCCCTTGATTATCCAGACCTAATTTTAGAAAAAGACTACTTCTGGCGGGTAAAAACCTGCGCCAGAGCAAAAGGAGAACTTTGCGGCCCTTGGAGTCCTTTAAGAACTTTTAAAACTTTTAAGCTTCAGACTCCAATTAATCCTAAGCCAGGAAATAACACGACTGTTTTTACAGGCGACCGTCATTTTTTTTCCTGGGACAAGGTTGATGGCGCTGTTTCTTATCAATTTAAAATAAAATATATTTTCCTTTCTGAAGAAGAAAACAAGCCGGAATGTCGGCCAAAAGTTAACCAGGAAATTATTAAAATAATACCATTGAACTCTCAATTTTATCCCTTAGAATGTAAAGGAGAATACCAATGGCAAGTCAGGGCTTGTTTGGATAAAGATTGTCGGGAAACCGGCAAATGGAGCGATTGGTTTTTTAATCTGACTAGCAGAAAGGCGGCGCCGGGTTGGGGCGGTTTGGTCCCCTGCGGCCGAGATTATGACAATCCAGACACTGACTGGAATGAAACCGACTCCTGCCAATTAAAACATATTTTTATAATGGTAAAAAGTATTATTGATTTCTTTTTGTGGAGAGTGGCTCCCTTGATTTTAGTTGTCTTGGTAGTAATCAGCGCCCTGATTCTTTATTTTTCTCTCGGTAAAGCCGAAGCCCTAATTCAAATAAAATCTTTGTGGAAATCAGCCGGAATAGGTTATCTTGTTATTTTTACTGCCTGGTTTCTTGTTTCTTTTGTTTTGCTTTTATTCGGCTATCAGGTCGGACTTTTTGGCCCCTGGTGGCGGATTAATTTTTAAAATTATGGAGAACAAGAAAAACGATAAAAAATTACTTTTTTTAACCTTATTCTGCATTCTTGTTTTAAGTTTGGTTACTTATTGGCGTTTTAAAAATTTTCAAGAATCTTTGCCTGAAATCCAACTGCCTCAATTTAAACTGCCGAAGGTTGAAATAAAACCGCTTCTGCCGATAAATGAATTTTTAGAAGAAAATTATAAAGAATTTGTCAGTCAAGATAAAAAATTTAAAATGAAATATCCAGCCGGCTGGACAGAGGGAAGAAAAGAGTTATTATTAGGGTTGAATAGAGAAAGAATAAAAACAGATGAGAACGAAGGGGGTAAAATTTTATTTTTCAATCATAAAATGAGGGTGAAAGAACCTTTTCTTTCTTTTTTAATGGTTTGGGAATTCAAAGGAAAACAAAATTTGGAAAATTTTCTGGAAAAAATAAAAAAACAACACCAAGGAGAAAGGGAAGTAATGGAAATTGTTGGTTTGGAAAAAGGGGAAGATTTTATTTTTTTTGAAGCTGTTTACCTAAGAGAAGGTCATCCTTTTTTCTCTTCAAAAGAAAAAATAATTTGGGGGAAAGAAAAAACCTATTTAGTTTCGTTTTATGTTTCGGGAATTGAATGGGGAGAATCAATCAAAGAAGCCGAATTTATCTTTGACTCAATTGTTATTGCTCAATAATTTTTTTTGTTCTAAAATAAAAGAAGATGAAAAATTCTACTAAAAAAATTATTTTTGCCTTAATTGTTTTGGGATTTTTAACCGTCTCTTTTGAAGCCTGGGCTTTGCAACTGGACTGGCCAGACTCACCCCTTGGAACACCATTAGGCGATGATAGTCAACTTACTGACCTGGTTCAATATCTTTACGAATGGGGAATTTTTTTGGGCGGAATGGCAGTTTTTATCGCTCTCTTAATTGCCGGTTTTCAATATCTAACCTCTGTCGGCGATCCGACAAAAATGAAAGAGTCCTGGAACCGAATTCAATCAGCTTTCTTTGGTTTGGTTTTACTTCTAAGTTCCTTTTTAGTTTTACATACTATTAATCCAGAATTAACCGTTCTCAGGCCCCCTGTTTTTAAACCAGGATGGGAGGTTGAGGAGGGAGAAAAAAAACCAGGGCTTGACGAATTACTGGGTATTCCCTGTGATAAACTTGAGGTGGTTGTTGGCAAAACAGAGAAAGAGTTAAAAGACGGCACGGCACACTCCCTTTTCCCACTTGATTGTGTCAGCGTGGGTACGGGTTGGCTCCAGCACCCAATATTACATATACGATCCAAGGCATTTATTGGTGGAGAAAGGGCTCATGCCTGCGCTGGCTTATTAATGCTTTATTCAGGAGCTAATTGCAAAACAGAAATTACCTCTCTCCCGCCCAATACTTCTTATTTTAAATCCGGAACAGAGATAAATAGCATAATGCTTTTTGTGGAAAAAAAAGAAGACCCGACCGCTATTGGTTGCACCCTTAAAGCTAATCCTGCTACTATTTATCGTCCAAGAGAAGTAACTATCACCTGGACAACAAGGAATGCTGATAGTTTTTCCATTGAACCGGCGATTGATGCTGAACCATTAGAATTAAACGGTTCTAGAACCTTTCAAATAGCCAAAACCACTACTTATATACTGGTACCGCCCTTGATTCTGTTACCGGTAAAAAAGAAACATGTAGCATAAAGATAAGGGTATATAGATAGAAGATCCGGTCTTTTAAGAAATAAAAAATATTATGTCTATTAAGCCCAAATACTTATTTGTCTTAATCTTAATACTCTTGCTTTTGCCCGAGATAGGTTTTGCCTTTTGGGGTGGTTTTTTCGATTATTTCAAAAAAATATCTGGCCTGGTAGAAGAAAAGGCCGGCCCGATATCAGCCTTCTTAATTCAGATGATAATTATTTATCTTCTTGCCTTGATATCTCTTTCGTTTACCGCAAGTTTGCTTAATAGGGCAATATTGGGAAGCCAAGAGTTGCTGACTATTCAAGATAATCTTTTGATAGCCAGGGGTTGGGATTTTACAGCCGGCCTGGCTAACCTCTTTATTATTTTGATTCTTTTAGCCATTGCCTATGCTTTTATTTTTAAAATTGAAACTTATGGTTTAAAAAAGGCCTTACCTAGATTAATTATTGTCGCTCTCTTGCTGAATTTCAGTTTGCTTTTTGTGGCAATTTTGGTTGATATTTCCAATATTCTTTTCAATACCTTTTTACCAAGGGGCGGGGTTGGCGCAATAATAAATCCTTTACAAGATAGGATGTTAGCCGGCTTGGGGAGTATGACTGCCAATATTTCTGTTATGGTTGCTAGTTATCTCATACCTTTTGTTGGTCCTTTTACTCAATTTGCCCTTGTTGCTACTTGGCTTGCTGCTTTTCATACAACTCTTCTGGTTTGGGTTTTTCAGGTTGTTATTGCTTTTATTTTAAGCGGCGTTTTTTTAATTTTTGCGATTTTGTTTATTGTTAGGGCTTTTCTTGTTTGGATATTAGCAATACTTGCTCCCTTGGCTTTTATTTGTTTAATTTTACCAGCCACGCAAAAATACTGGACACTCTGGTTCAAAACTCTTCTTGAATGGCTTCTTTTGGGAGTAATACTTTTATTTCTTATGGTTTTGGGAATGGGGGTTGGCGAACAAATAGTGCCTAAAGAAACGCCCGGTGTGGTTGAAACAGTTGTCGGTTGGTTTATTCTTGACCAATATGTTCTTTATTATATATTTTTGGCTATTTATTTTGCAGTAACTGCTTTTATTGTTAAAAAATTTATGCCACAAGGCGCTCAGGCAATGATAGACCAGGGAAAGGCCCTAATCGCTCCTGGCGGGCCTCTAACAAAAATGGGTAGTTTAGCTTTAGGGGCCTTAAAAACACAAGCGGCTCAACAGGCTCAAAAAGGTGAAGAGGCAGAAGAAAGACAAGAAAAACAAGAAGAATCAGGGAAAACACTAACCTTTGGTCAAAAAGTCGGTATTGGGGCGGCAAGAGCAATGGGTTTTGCTTCCAGTTTAGGTTTTCGAGCTGCTGGAACTGATTATAAAGCCCACTTGGAAAAAGAAGAATTGAAAAAAAAGGAGGGGGTAGATGAAGAAATGAAAGGACTTAGTGGCGATGCTAAAGCTGATTCTCTTTTGAGTGAAAGAAGTGATAAAAAACGTCAATTTATAATAGAAAATATGATTGAAAACGAAGATGTGTCAGATATTCAAAAATTAATAGATTTGGGAAAAATAGATAAGGATAAGATGCTTGAGGTAGCTGAAAAAATGGGAAGGACTCGTTTAATAAACGCTGCTTTTCCAATACTTTCTTCTCAAAGATCTGGAGAAACATTAGATGATGCGGTTTCGAAAATTAAAAATCCTAATCTTAAATTTATTTCAAATACCGACATAAAAAATAACCTTTTTATAGAAACATCCTTAAAAACCTTTTCAGCTGAGCGAATGAACTCTTTAATTGCGGCCAAAGGAGAAATAGCAGTAAATAGTATTCGTGATTGTCTTAGCCAACAAGCTGATCCCAGAGATTACATTGAAAACGTACTAAAAAATCCAGGTTTAATCAATTATTTTGAAGAAGGACAGGGCCAAAGACTCTTTGGACACATAGTCCCCACTCCTACTACTCCACCTCCTATCACCACTCCACCTCCTACCACTACTCCACCTCCCGGCTGGAAGCCTGGACCTGGAGGAATGTGGGTCCCACCGCCATAAAATTATTAATTATGATAACTTATGCCAAAAGAATATAGTCAAGAAGAACTTTGGAAAATTTACAATCTGCTTCCCCAAGAATTACAAGAAGCGATTTTTTCAGCAGAAATCACGGAAAATATCAGAAATATCTGCCTTAGAAATGAAGTTAAAGAAGAAAAAATCAGCCAGGTTGCCAGAGGAATCGGCGATGTTTTTTTGGGGCTTTTGCCGCCGGCTGATTTTAAAGAGTTTTTAGAAAAAGAAATAAATCTAAAACCGGAAAAAGCAAAGGAGGTCTATCATGAAATCAACCGCTTTATTTTTTTCCCGGTAAAACACAGTTTGCAAGACCTCTATAAAGCCGAAATTATCCTTTCTTTAAAAAAAGAAAAAGAAAAACCGGCTAAAGAAGATGTTTATCGGGAGCCGGTTGTATAAAGTATGCAATTTACTGTTCCACAATTTATTGAAATGGAGCCCAAAATTGTCGGGCCTCTTACCTTGCGCCAGTTTTTCTTTCTGGCTTTTGCCGGCGGCATTTCCTTTTTTCTTTATTACGCTGTTCCCTTTTTTCTTTTTTTAATTCTTTGCCTATTTTTATTCAGCGCCGGTTTTGCTTTTGCTTTTTTGAAAATCAATAGCCAGCCCCTGCCCACGGTTTTAATCAATTTTTTTAAATTCTCGTATTCCGGAAAAAATTATTTTTGGCAGAAAAAAACCATGCCCCCAAAAATTATTAAAAAAGAAAGGGTCAAAGAAAAAGAAGAAGAAACTGTTCCCTTAAAAATTGTTGAAGGGGGTAAATTAAAAAAACTTTCCACTTTAATTGAAATAAAAACAAGATAAAAATGTGGCTTCCTTGACAACTCAACAATTTTTGGAAATCGGCCAGATTAGAGAAGGGATTATTATTTTAAAAAACAGAGCGTTAAGGGGGGTTTTAATGACCTCTTCTTTGAATTTTGCCTTGAAAGCAGAGAAGGAACAAAATGCCATAATTTATCAATTTCAGAATTTTTTGAATTCCCTTGATTTTTCCTGCCAGATTGTCGTTAACTCGAGGCGATTAAATATCACCGGCTATCTTGACAAATTAAAAAACTTGGAATTAAAACAGGAGGACGAATTATTAAAAATCCAAATAAAGGAATATCACAAATTTATTGAAAACTTGATTCAGTCCGGAACAATAATGTTTAAGACCTTTTTTATCGTCATCCCTTTCACTATTTTGGAAGCCCAGGGGATGCCGCTATCTAAATTATTAAAAGCTCCTGCCCTACCGGCTTTAACCAAAGAAGAGTTTTCGCGGTGTAAAAATCAACTTTGGCAGAGAATGGAATTTGTGGCTATGGGTTTAAGAAGATGCGGCTTGCAAGCCGTTCCTTTGACCACTGAAGAATTAATTGAATTTTTCTGGGCATTACATCACCCCAGAGAAGCTGAGTTTGGTTATTATCCGGAAATCCTACCGGAGTTAACCGTCTAATACAAGAACAATGAAATTGCCATTTTTTAAAAAAAAGGAAAAAGCCGAAGATGAAATTTTTAAAATAGAAGAAATCCGGGAGACCGATATTATTGCCCCCTCTTCAATCATTATTGACTCCACTCATATTAAATTAGGCGAAAGGTTTGCCAAGGCCTTTTTTATTTTTTCTTATCCTCGGTATTTGAGTTCCGGCTGGTTTTCCCCGATTATTAATTCGGACATTCCGATGGATATCTCTTTTTTCTTTCATCCAGTTGATACCGGAGCGACTTTAAGACAATTAAGAAAAAAAGTGACCGAAGTTCAAGCCGAAATTAATGAAAGAGAAGAAAAGGGTCTTATTAGCGAACCCTCTTTAGAAATCGCCTATAAAGACATTGAGACATTAAGAGAAAGACTGCAAACCGCTCAAGAAAGAATGTTTAAGTTTGGCCTTTATCTGACTGTTTATGGAGACAGCGAACAAGAACTGAGAAAAATTGAAACAACATTAAGGTCAATTTTAGAAGCCCGCTTGGTCTATATTAAACCGGCTCTTTACCAGCAAAAACAAGGATTTAACTCCTGCGCTCCTTATGGTTTGGATTTGCTTCAGGTTCACACTCCAATGAACACTGACCCCTTATCAAGCTTATTTCCATTTGTTTCTTTTGATTTGAGTTCAAGCGAGGGAATTTTATATGGAATTAACCGTCATAATAATTCTTTGATTTTATTTGAACGTTTTAGTTTGGAAAATGCCAATTTTGTCATTTTTGCCAAATCAGGTTCGGGTAAATCCTATTTTGTTAAATTGGAAATTCTCCGTTCTTTAATGCTCGGAACAGATATTATTATCATTGATCCGGAAAATGAATATCGGTTCTTGGCCGAAGCTGTTAACGGTTCTTTTATAAATATTTCTTTGGCTTCAGCCAATCACATCAATCCTTTTGATTTACCCATTCCCAGAGAAGATGAAAAAGCAGAGGATGTTTTAAGGTCAAATGTGATTAACTTGGTTGGCTTGTTAAGAGTGATGCTCAAGGGATTAAGTCCGGAAGAAGACGCTATTTTAGACAGGGCTTTAACCGAGACCTATGCTGCCAAAGACATTACTCCGGAAACCGACCCTCTTGTTTGGAAAGAAAATTTGCCTCTTTTTTCTGATTTGGAATCGGTTTTGGAGGGAATGGAGGGAACGGAAAGTTTGGTTGAAAGATTAAGAAAATTCACCAAGGGCACTTTTTCCCAATTCTTCAACCAACCAACAAATATCTCGGTTGACAAGTCCTTGGTCGTTTTTGGAATCAGGGATATGGAAGATGAATTAAGGCCAATGGCAATGTTTATTATTATGAGATATATCTGGAATTTGGTCAGGTCAAAATTAAAAAAAAGGATTTTGGTTATTGATGAGGCCTGGTGGATAATGCAATCAGAAGATGGAGCTTCTTTTTTATTCGGAATGTGCAAAAGAGGAAGAAAATACTGGCTGGGGGTAACGACCATTACCCAGGATGTTAATGATTTTATGAGGTCTAATTACGGTCAAGCGATTATTAGCAATTCTTCTTTGCAGCTTTTATTAAAACAATCGCCAGCCACGATTGATGTTGTTCAAAAAACATTTAATTTAACCGAGCAAGAAAAATATTTATTACTGGAAGCGGCTGTCGGGGAAGGAATATTTTTTGCCGGCCAAAAACATGCGGCTATTAAAGTGGTGGCCTCTTATACCGAAGACCAGATTGTAACTAGTTCGCCCGAACAACTGCTAAAAATAAAAAAAGCCAAGGGCTTAAACATTTAAATTTCCGGCTGGGGCAATAAGGGCCGGACAATTATTCTTCTTTCAGGCTCTTTGCCAATACTTTCGGTGGCAATATCTTTTCTTTCGGATAACTCCAAATGAATGATTCTTCTCTGGTAAGCTGACATTGGCGAGAGAATTTTTTCTTTTTGGGTCAAAGCAACTTCTTCGGCAATTGAGTTAGCCAATTCTTTCAGGTATTGAATTTTTTTCTTTTTGTAGTCATTAATATCCAAATCAAGATAAAAAAACGCTTCTATTTTTCTTTTTAAAATTGCTTTTAATAAGTGTTGAATTTCGGACAGGGTTTGACCCCCTTCCCCGATTAAAAGTTGGGGTTCTTCGGTTTTCAAATTAACAATAAAATTTGAATCCGTGAAAGATAAAAATACGACTTCTGTTTCAAAGGCAATTTTTTCAAAAAATTCTTTTATTGTTTTTTTAATTTCTTCAATATCTTTTGTTGTCATTTTTAATTAAACTTAGCCGGACGTAAAACAAAATACTGCTGAATAATGGAAAATATGGTGGTAGCCAACCAATAAATGGCAAGGGCGGCTGGTAGTCCCCAAAGAATAAAAACAGTAAAAATCGGCAAAAAATAACTCATTTGGCTTTGAATTTTTTCTGAAGTTGAAACCTGATGCCCCTTATTTTTTTTGATTCCCAGGGTTTTTGGATTTAATGCTTTAGTCTGAAAAAATTGAGCAATTCCAGCCAAGATGATTAAAATTATATTGGGTAAAAGAAAGAGGTTTTGTCCATTCAGTTGAGCGGTCGCTGACTTGGAAAGGTCAATTATTCCTAAAAAAAGGGGGTTTACCTGACCGGGATTGGGGACGAAATCATAAAGATGAACCATTGATTCTGCCTGAAAGCCGGCTAAAAAAATTTGAAAAAGAGCAATCAAAACCGGTAATTGAATTAAAACGGGCAAAACCCCGGAAAAAGGATTTATTTTTGCTTTTTTATATAATTCTATTGTCTCTTTTGCCTGTTTTTTTATATCGTTTTTATATTTTTGCTGAATTTCTTTTATTTTGGGCTGGAGTTCTTGAAGAAGTTTTTGGGACTGAATTGCCTTAACTCCCAAGGGGTAAAATAAAAGTCGGAAAAAAAATGTTAAAACTAAAATAGCTATTCCAAAGTCACGGCCGGGAAGATAGGTATAAAGTAAAATTAAAAAATTGAAAAGAGGTTGATATAAAACAATATAAAAAAAATCCATCATATGATTATTTTGGCTTTTCTAAAAATTTTGTTCGTTATTTCTTGCGTTTCTTGAAAATCTTTTTTTGCCAAGCCCGGTTGGGCGATTAATATTCCGTCTATTCCCTTTTTTATTTTATCCAATTTTATTCTGACTAATTCTCTTAACTTTCTTTTCATTTTGTTGCGAAAAACGGCTTTTTTGGAAAAATTTTTACTAACAATAAAACCAAAACGGCTGATGTTTAAATTGTTTTGGGCAATTTTCAGAAATAAAAAATCTTCTTTAAAGCCCTGTCCTTCTTTAAAAATCCGTTCAAAGTCCTTTTTCTTTTTTATCCGATTTTCCTTTGATAGCATATTAGTCAACTATTCAAATTGTCAGGCAGCCAGATTCCATCTTCCCTTTCTTCTTCTTTTAACTAAAACCCTTTTTCCATTTTTGGTTTTTTGTCTTTTTCTAAATCCATGAGTTCTTTTTCTTTTTTTCTTTTTGGGTTGATAAGTAATGCTCATATCTCCCAGCATACCAAAAATTAAAAAACTGGTCAATTTCACCCCGTTAGAAGTCTACCCTCACTGAATAGATATTTTAGAGGTAAAAACATAATATTGATATAATAGTTTGTTTGATGGGTTGCAAAAAATTTTTTATCAAAAAATTTTTTGCCAAAGACCTCTAACCGGGTTTCACACTTTTTCCACTGATTATTAACAAAATCCAAAAATTAAGATAAATTTTATTTTCTCTTTTTTTTATTGTATAATGATTTATTTGAAACTATCCAAAATTGAAGCAGATAAACCTTCTTCAATTGGATTAAAAATATGATGTCTAACGAAGAACTCTGGCAGGCGGTTATTGCCCAAATCCAACTTAATATTTCTTCGGCCAATTTTGCCACTTGGTTTAAAAACACAAACATTCTTTCTTTTAATGAGGGGGGTGTTATTGTTTCCGTTCCCAATTCTTTTACAAAAGAGTGGTTGGAAAATAAATACAATAAAATTATTTTTAAAACTTTGCGGGAGATAGACCCTAAAATCAAAGATATAAAATATACGATCACCAAGGGGGGGTTAAAAATTACTAAAAAAACTTCGGAGATTTTGGAACAAATTAATCAGCTTGAATTGCTCGAAACTGGTTTAAATAAAGAGACCAATCTTAATCCTCGCTATACTTTTGAAAATTTCATTGTCGGGCCTTTTAATGAATTGCCTTATGCGGCCGCGACCGCTCTTTGTCAAAACCCTGGTTCGGTCTACAACCCCTTATTTGTCTACGGAGGGGTTGGGTTGGGAAAAACTCACATTCTTCAAGCAATCGGCAATGAAATTATTAAAAATTTCCCCGATAAAAAAATAAAATACATTCCTTCGGAAAAATTCATTTCAGGAATAATTAATGCAATTAAAAACAGGGAAGCTGAAAATTTTAAATCAAAATTCAAAGCAATTGATGTTTTAATTGTTGATGATGTTCAGTTTTTAGCCGGTAAAGAAAAAACCCAGGAAGAATTTTTCCATATTTTTAATGCCCTTTATCAAAAAAATAATCAAATTGTTATTTCTTCCGACCGTTCGCCAAAAAACATCCCTGCTTTAACAGAAAGATTAAGGTCTCGTTTTGAGGGCGGAATGATAGTTGATATTGGAATCCCTGATTTGGAAACAAGGGTGGTTATCTTAAAAACAAAAGCTCAAGAAAAAAAGGTGGAATTTTCAGAAGAGATTTATCATTATATTGCCAGCCAAATTCAAAAAAATATTCGGGAACTAGAGGGATGTTTAAATCGGTTAATAATTCATCAAAAATTGAATAAAACGCCCCTTGATTTGGAATTAACAAAGGTTATTTTAAAAAATATAACCCTTTCTTCTTCCAAAACTGCCTCTCCAAAAAAAATAATTCAGACGGTGGCTGAATTTTATGATTTAAAAGAAAAAGATTTATTGGTTTCCACCCGAAGAAAAGAAATTGTTTTTCCCCGTCAAATTGCTATGTATTTGCTAAGAACAGAGAACAATTATTCTTATCCTTTTATTGGGAAAAAATTTAGCGGCAAAGACCATACCACGGTAATTTATTCTTTTGAAAAAATTTCCCGGGAGATTGAGAAAAATGAAAAACTGGAAGAAGAAATTAATTTAATAAAACAAAGGATTTATAGCCCTTAATATCTTGTTAATTAATACCGGCAAAAAAGTGAAAAAAATGTCAAAAAAACAAATTAAGAAATTATAAACAGGAAAATATATTGAAAATAACCAAACATTCAACCCCTTTTCCCCAATTAAAACAACTAAAAAACACAAAAAAAACAAATAATTAATAATAATAATAAATAAAAATATGATATTAGAAATATTACAAGAAAAACTAAAACAAGGGTTGTTTGTTGTTGAAAAAATTATTACTAAATCAACCACCTTACCAATTTTAAATTATGTTTTATTTAAAACAGAGGGTAATTTTTTAAATTTGTCAGCCACTGATTTAGAAATGGGAATTAGGTGGTGGGGTTTGTCAAAAATTGAAAAACAAGGAAAAATTGTCATTCCTTCCCGGGTTTTATCAAGTTTTATTGGCTTTCTGCCGAATAAAAAAATAACATTAAAAACTAAAGACTTAAATTTTTTTATTGAAACAGAAAAAAATAAAAGCCAAATTAAAGGAATGTCTTCAGAGGAGTTTCCTCTTTTTCCTAATCTAATCACCGAAGAAACAATGGTTTTTGACAGTTTTCTTTTTTGCCGAGGTCTAAATCAAATTATTGATATTCCGGCTGTTTCTTCCTCCCGGCCGGAAATTTCAGGAATTTTTTTTCAATTTAAAAAAGACCACTTAGTTTTAGCCGCCACCGATAGTTTTCGGTTAGGAGAAAAAAAACTTTTTTACTCCGATTTTTTAAAAGAAAAAAACATTCCTTTGGATAAAGAATATTTATTTATTCTTCCTCAAAAAACGGCTCGGGAAATAATAAATATTTTTGGCGAGAAGAAAAGAGATTTAAAAATTTATTTTTCACCCAACCAAGTAACGTTTGAGATTTTAATGGAAGAAACCCCTTTTCCTCAAATTCAGCTTTTTTCTCGCTTGATAGACGGAGAATACCCTAATTATCAGGAAATTATCCCCCAAAAATTTACCAACCAAATTATTTTGGATAAAAAAGAGTTTCTCAATCAAGTAAAAATCGCTTCCCTTTTTAGCGGGAAAATAAGCGAAATTAAATTTAAAATCAACTCCTCAAAAGAGGAAGTTCAGGTTTTCAGCCAATCGGCCGATTTAGGAGAATATCACGGTTCTTTAAAGGCCAAAATAAAAGGAGAAACATTGTCGGTTTCTTTTAACCACCGTTTTTTGATAAATGGTCTTTTAAATATTGAAGGAAACCAAATTATTTTTGAAATTAACGGCCAAGAGGGACCGGCTATTTTAAAATCGGACCAGGATCAAAGTTATTTTTACGTTATAATGCCGATAAAATCGAGATAAACTATAAACCCCGTTAGAAATTTGGTTAATTTTACAAAACTGCCATTTCTCAATACGATTATTGATTAGAATATCGTATTTTATGTCAGAGAAAAATAATTTTTATGAATAAAATTATTTTTCAGTCAGATTTCTAACGGGGTTTATTAAAGCTTTCAACTGGATATTTTTTTAAAATTTCCGTCATAAATGTTCTCCAAATAGGGCCGGCTAAAACAGTACCCGGCTCTCTTCTCATTGGACTATTATCGTTATTTCCCACCCAGACCCCGGTTACATTCCAGGGAGTATAGCCGATAATCCAACCATCGCGAAAATTATCAGTTGTCCCTGTTTTAACCGCTACTTGGTAATTTTCAAAATACATCAAAGAGCGCCGTCCGAAAACCGGAGATCTGGCTTCATCATCGGATAAAATATCGTTAATTAACCGACAAACTTCTCTTTCTAAAACTCTTTTTGGCGCTCTCTTTGATTCTTCAATAATGTTTCCCTTTTGGTCTTCAATTTTTAAAATAAAAACCGGCTTGACCTTCAATCCTTCGGTGGCAAAAACCCCATATGTTGAAACCATTTCCAATAATTTTGTCTCTCCCCCTCCTAAAACCAGAGGAAGCCCATAAAACAAAGGCGGTTTTGTTAAAGTTGTAATACCCATTTCTTTAGACAGTTCAATACTTTCTTTCAGTCCGGCAAAATCCCTCAAAACTTTTATTGAGGGAATATTTAAAGATTGAGCCAGGGCTTGTCTTAAAGTTACCTCGCCCCGGAAAAGCCCGTCAAAATTTCGGGGAATATAGGGGTTGGCCAGGGTGCCAAAATTGGTTTCTTCATCAATTACAACGTCTGTGTCTGTATAACCCTTTTTAAAAGCAGCAGCATAAACAAATGGCTTAAAAGCAGAGCCCGGTTGCCGTTCTCGGATTGCTACATTAGGATAGGGTTCAAATAAACAATTTTTCCCTGGCTGACAATTAAGAGGATAAGGACTGCCAAACCAATCAGCCGAACCAACCAATGCTAAAACTTGACCATTTTTTGGATTAATTGATACTAAGGCAGCATTATGAGCTAAAAACATTTTATTCCTTTCCACTCCCTTTTGAACCGCGGTTTCAGCTAACTGTTGAAGCTGCCAATCTAAAGTGGTGTAGATTTTTAATCCACCCTTTTTTAAGGTTTCCTCATCATATTTTTGAAACAAATAATTTTTTATTTTCATTACAAAATGCGGAGACCTAATTGGTTGGCCGATTCTTCTAAATGTAATTTCTTTGTTTTTAGCTTTTTCCCTTTCTTCTTTGGTTATCTTATTTTCTTGGACCATTCCATCTAAGATATTATTTTTTCTGGCCAACAACCTTTCTTTGTTCGGCCCGTGAGGCGAGAGATAGCTGGGAGCTTGGATTAAAGCAGCTAAAGTAGCCGCTTCTTCCAAAGAGATTTCTGAAACAGATTTGCCAAAATATTTTTGACTGGCTGCTTCCACTCCATAAGCATTGCCACCCATAGGAATTTGGTTTAAGTACCATTCTAAAATTTGCTCTTTAGAATAACGTCTGTCTATTTCTAAAGCCAAAACAATTTCCCTAATTTTTCTCCCCAATGTTCTTTCTCTGGTTAAAAAAGTATTACGAATGAGTTGCTGGGGGATGGTTGAGCCGCCAAAAACCAGTTGTCCGGCTCTTATGTTAAGTAAAATTGAGCGGGAGATTGCTTGAAAATCAATTCCAAAATGGTCGTAAAAATTTCGGTCTTCGGCTATAAGAACCGCTTTTTTTAAATAATCCGGCATTAGTTCTAAAGAGACATAGTCCCTGCTTTCTGGACCATAAATTTCATATAAAAGAATATTGCCGGTCCGGTCATAAATTCTACTTGATTGAATAATTCTTCTCTCGGCGAATTTTTCGGGCCGGGGCAAATCTTTAGCATAATAAACAAATAAAAAAGAAAAACCAAAAAACAAAAATAAAACAAAAAAAAGTCCAAGCTTCCAAAAAGCCCCCCCGCCTCTTTTTTTGCCAAATATTGAATAAATTTTCCGATAATGTTTCCTCTTAGCCATGGTTTACAATTTTTTAAATTTATTTTACACTAAAAAAACATGAAAGTAAACCCCGTTAGAAAAAGTAAAGGTTTAAGCCCAACCCTTCAAAGAAGGGGATTTTCTAACAGGGTAAATAGCCACTCCCAAAAAATCAAAGAGGTTTTAACCCGAGGAGTGGAAAAAATTTACCCCGATTTTCAATCATTGGAAAAAAGACTATTAAGTGGCGAAAAAATCAAATTATATTGCGGCTACGACCCTTCCTCCCCTGTTTTACATATCGGCCATATGGTTACCTTAAAAAAGTTAGCCCAATTCCAATCATTGGGACATGAGGTTATAATGTTAATCGGCGATTTTACCGGAATGATTGGCGATCCCACAAATAAAACAGCCGCTCGAAAAAAAATGAACAGGCAAGAAGTTTTGGCCAATTCTAAAAACTACAAAAAACAGGCAAGCAAATTTTTAAAATTTACCGGGATTAACCCGGCTAAAATACTATACAACAGTCAATGGTTAAACAAGCTAACATTTAAAGATTTGATTGGACTGGCTTCTAATTTTACGGTTCAGCAAATGATAATTAGGGATATGTTCCGAGAAAGAATGAGAAAGAAAAAACCGATATTTTTACACGAATTTTTATATCCCTTGGCCCAGGCCTATGATGGGTTGGCCATGAACGTTGACTTGGAAATTGGTGGCAAAGACCAGACATTTAATATGCTTTGTGGACGTTCCCTGATGAAATCTTTAAAAAATAAAGAAAAATTCGTTTTAGCGACAAAATTATTAACCGATCCTTTTGGTAAAAAAATGGGGAAAACCGAAGGGAATACGATTAATTTAGACGAGAACCCGAAAGAAATGTTTGGCAAAATTATGGCCTGGCCCGACAACTTAATTATTCCCGGCTTTGAACTTTGCACTAATCTAAAAACAGAGGAGATTAAGAAAGTTTCAGAACATCTTAAAAAAGAAAAAATCAACCCTCGGGACGTTAAAGCCAGATTAGCGCGGGAAATTGTCGGGGTTTGTTGTTCTTTTAAAGCAGCCGAAAAAGCAGAAGAAGAATTTGACAGGGTTTTTAAAGAAAAAAAATTACCCCTTAAAGTCCCGGAAACAAAAATTCAAGAAAAAAACCTGTCAATTCTTGATTTATTGGTTAAAACAAAATTGACCAATTCCAAATCAGAAGCCAAAAGAATAATATTGCAAAAAGGACTGAAAATTGACGGTCAAATTGAAAATAACTGGCAAAAAATTATTCAGATAAAAAAGGGAATGATAATTAAGATTGGAAAGAGAAAATTTGCTAAAATTTCAAAATTTTAGTAGGGATAAATTAAAAACCCTGATGACAGGGTTTTTAATTTTAGTTATTTTTACTTTTCTTCTTATTTCTCTTCCTCTTCTTCTTCCTCTTCCTCTTCTCCGGCAGTTTCTTTCTCTTTATCTGTTTCTTCTTCGTCGTCAACCTGATTAATAAAAGATTTTAAGATTTCATCTTGATAAATCATATTTTTAAATAAAACTTCAATTCTTAATAATAATATTTTTAAATAAAATTTTTAAATCAATCGTCGACCTTTTCTTTTCCCGTAAAAACAAAGATGTGTTTTTGAGGGTTCTGTGGATTTATTATAGGGAGACAAAAAGTTCTGTCAAGCCCTGCCCGGTAGTAAAATTTGACAACCCCGCCCTTTCTAAATCTTTCAAAATAATTCTGTTTCCTGAATTATTTTTAGATTGTAATTAAAAATTAAAATTTGGAAACCTTAGAAAGGGCGGGGACTAAGGGTATTATATTTTGCCAAGAAATCTTGTCAAGGGGCAAGCTCCTAAACTATTTCTGTCTTAAATTTTTTCTTTTTTTTTGACCAAACCCAGATTTCCACCGGTAACTTGACCTTTTCATTTTTAAAAAAATTTAAAATCTTTTTCCTCTGTCTAGCCACATTTGGCAAGGTGGTTAACTGAATATATCTCATTTTTTTCTTTCTCAGAGCCAATAAATCGATAATCCCGAAGATATCGTTTTGTTTATAGCGAACTTTAGCCGGATACCAGATTATCCAACCCTTGCCCGTTAATTCCCGAACCGCTTTTTTTCTTATTTCTATCTCTTTTGCCATATTATAATTTTAGATTACTATAAATTTCTTGAACTGCTTCGTTTTCGTCAAGGGCCTCAAAAAGTTTTTGGCAGGACCCTTTTGCTTTTTCATCAACCTCAATTTCTTGTTTTGGCACCCACTCCAAAGAACCCGGTTCTTTTATTTTTCTCTCAAACATCCATTTAACCGCCCCTTCGCCAACAAGTTTTCCGTTATTCTGATTTAAAATTTGTTTGATTTCTGCTAAGGTTCGATTTTTGTTATCGGTAATTCCTTCAATAATAATGGCAATTCCTCCCGGTCCATAGGCCTCAAATAAAACCTTTTCAAGGTTAGATTCTTCTCCACCGCCGGCTGCTTGTTTGATAGCTCGTTCAATATTCTCTTTTGGGAGGTTGAGCTTTTTGGCTTCTTCAATTACAACCCTTAATTTAGAATTGGTCTCCGGATTTGTTCCTCCCTCTTTTGCGGCAACCGAAATCAATCTGGCTATTTTCGAGAACATTTGTCCTCGTTTTTTGTCCGAGATGGACTTATCTCTTTTTATACTTTTAAAGTGTGAATGGCCTGACATACATTTTATTTTATTCTATTTTTTTCCGAAAATCAAGAAACAAAAAAGTCCACTGCCCCGTTAGAAATTTTTGATTCAAAACTATCTTAGTTACAAACTACAAAAGGCGAGTGAATATGCACGGGTGAAACCCGTGTATTTTACTTATCCACAATACTGCTATTTTTTACAATCTATTTTTTATTTTATTATTAGTTTCAATTTCCTTTTGAGGATTAAAATTATTATTCCAGAAAAAATGGCGAGAACGAAGGCAATTAGAAAAATAGAAAGAGATTTTGGGATTTGCCTGCCTAAATGTCCTTGTTTGAGGGGTTGGGCGACTGCTGCCAAACCCTTATCAAGGGGTTCAGTTTTTTCAATTTTCGGTGGTTCTAATTCCGGATCAACCCAGGCCAGCCCTTGTTTTTTAATATCTTCAAGTCGTTTTGGGCTAATACCTTTTATTCTGGTGAGGTCGTCCAAAGAGTAAAAAGGCCTCAAAGAAATTAACTCCTCTGCTCTTACTTTTCCTATATGAACAATTTTGACCAGATCTTTCAAAAGGGCGGTATTAATATCTATTTTAAAGGGGTCGGCCTCTTTAACTTCAGAAGATTGAGGGGGTGTTTTGGCTTCCATTGTTAGGGGCGCGGCCTGCTCTAAAGCCCTTGACAATTCCTTAGCCGGCTCTTGGGGTTTTGGCTCGGGTTTTAGTTCTGGACCGGGTTCTTCTTTAATAATGGCTTCAGTTTTCAATAAAGATGTTTCAAGAGAGGGATATAAATAAAAATCTTGACTATTGTTATTTGTGTTTTGATAATTTCCGTTGAACCTTTTCCTTTTTAACTGCTGGTTGGCAGTTGGATTTTCCGGAAAAGGCGCTCCTTTGACAAAAGGATTTTGGCTTTCTCCCCAGGCCAAGGCGTCAATAATTTTATTTTCCGGATTTAACAGGGCAATACTATTATTTCTGGCTAAAGTTTGGGTGCTCCAGACATCGGCTTTGACACTAAGACGGAAATCGTCTTTAGAATTAGCCCAAAGAAAACATCCTTTGGCTAAAATTTTACTTCCGCTTGGAAAGACTCGGACTGAAGATTCGCTTCCCGTGGAAACTCTTTTCCTTAATCTATAACCAGAAATATCAAGGTTATTACCACCGAGATTATAAATTTTAATAAAATCATTATTGGCCTTTTCTCCCCTAATTTGGACTTCCACGATTATCAGATGATTTATTTCTTGACCATAAACAAAAACAGGGAAAAAACCCGATAAAAATAAAAATATAATAAAAAAGAGACCAGTCATTGACATATTTTAATGTTTTCTTATTCTCCGGTTGCCCTTTCTATTTCTTCAATAGTTGTAATTCCTTCCAAAACCTTGATTAATCCATCTTGTTTCATTAAAACCATTCCCTTTTTGATTGCCAGCGCTTTTAAATCGGAAATTGAGGGGGAAGTTAAAATAAATTTTTCTATTTCTTCATCAACCAAAAAGGCCTCGTAAATTCCAATTCTTCCCCGATAGCCGGTAAAATTACAATCACTACATCCCTTAACCAGAGGAATTTTTAATTTTGAGTCTAATTTTGGAATTTGAACCAAAGAAGAAATTCCGTTTAATTCTTTTTTAATTTTTTCCAAAAATAAAGAAGAAATTGTTTGAAATTCAAGACACTTTTGACATATTTTCCTGACCAATCTTTGGGCTATAGCCATATTAATTGCCGGAGCAATATTAACAGGTTTTTCGCCCAAGGACTGAAGCCGGGTAATAACCCCGGAGGCATCGTTGGTATGAAGAGTAGTTAGAACCAGATGACCGGTCAGAGCGGATTGAAGAGCGATTTGAGCAGTTTCCAAGTCCCTGATTTCACCGACCAAAATAACATCAGGGTCCTGACGAACAATAGCCCTTAAACCATTGGCAAAATTATAACCCCGGCTTGGATTAACTTGAGTTTGAGAAATCCCTTCCAAGCGATATTCAATTGGGTCTTCAATAGTAATGACTTTAATTTCCGGCTGATGAATTCTTTTTAAAAGGGAGTAAAGGGTGGTTGTTTTTCCCGAACCGGTCGGACCGGTAACAATAATCATTCCATTCGGTTGTTTTGTTTCTTTTTTAAAAATCTCCAATAAATCTTTTCTTAATCCTAATCCTTCAATTTCAATTAAGCTTTTGGGATTCAAAACCCTCATTACTATTGCTTCTCCGTATTCAGCCGGCAGGGTAGAAACCCTAATTTCAACTATTTCTTCTTTAAAATTGTTAGCGGTCGGAAACAAAATAGTGAAACTTCCATCCTGGGGTTGTTTGGCGATATTCAATTTTATTTTTGAGAGAAGTTTTATTCTGGAAAGAAGCCCATTATATATTTTATAATCAAAAAAAACGATATCCTGTAAAATTCCGTCTATTCTGGCTCGGATTTTGACCTCTTTTTCTTGGGGCTCTATATGAATATCCGAGGCGCCCAAAATTGTTGCTCCGGTTAAAATAATTTCCAGCAAATCAGTTATCGGTTTTTCCAAAAATGCTTTAATTTCTTTTTTGAAATCGGAAACATTTTTTATTTTTGACTGAATTTCTTGTTGTCTTTTTGTTGAAATTTTTACTTGGCCGGTTATTTTTTGGGAAATTTCATCCATAATTTTTTATAAGGGCGAGGAAATGGAGCGACCGGTCTCAACATTTAGCCCCTGGTTTAAAGTTAGCCCTATTTTTCTCTCCATTATTATTATGATACCATAAAGAGAGCAATTTATCAACGGAATAAATTCAATGGTTTTCTTACTTTTTAATAGGTTTTTATGGAGATTCAATTTTTAACAGTTAATCCGTTCCAGACAAAAAAATTAGGCAAAATTTTAGCCGAAGAGATTTTAAAAACAAAACCAAAAAAAACAGCCCTTCTTATTGGATTGGAAGGAAGTTTAGGAGGAGGAAAAACCACTTTCCTTCAAGGTTTTGCCAGGGGCTTGAGGATAAAAGAAAAAATATTAAGTCCAACTTTCATTATTATGCGAAAATTCGAAATTCGCCCAGCCCTTCTTAAAGGGCTGTGGCAAAATTCGGAATTCAAAAATTTTTATCATATAGATTGTTATAGAATTGAAAAACCAAAAGAAATTTTAGATTTAGGTTTTAAAGAAATCATTTCTAATCCTCAAAACATTGTTACTATTGAATGGGCCGAAAAAATAAAAAAGGTCTTACCAAGAAACACAATTTGGATTAATTTCGAGTTCATTGATAAAAACACCCGAAAACTTATAATTAAAAAATAAAAAGAAAAAGGAGCTAAGCTCCTTAAGGAGCTTAGCTCCTTTGGAAGGTTAATTTATGAGAAAAACCCAACTTGTTAATGGTGAGTGGTATCATATTTATAACCGAGGTAGCGATGAAAGAGAAATTTTTCTGGACGAAGAGGATTATTTAAAGTTTTTAAGAGGCCTTAAAGATTTTAATAATAGGTCATTTTACGAAGAGCGAGCTAGAATAGTTAATACCTATGGTTTAAAGGAGCTTAGCTCCTTTTTAGAGAAGGTAGAAAAGGTTGTTCATATTGCCTTTTATTCTTTAGTTCCCAACCATCACCATTTTATTTTAAGGCAATTAACTACCAACGGAATTCCATTATTAATGCACAAACTAGGAACAAGCTATACTAATTATTTTAATAAAAAATATGGCCGCTCAGGCTCTTTATTTCAAGGCCCCTACAAAACCATTCATATAGATAACAATGATTATCTCTTATGGCTTTCGGGTTATGTTAATGGAAACATTGAAATCCATAAACTAGGCGAAGCCGAAACTTATCCTTGGTCGAGTTTTGGAGGCATTTTAAAATCGGAAAGGAGCGAGATTTTGAGCGGAACAGAAATTGTCCTTTCACAGTTTAAAGATATAGATGATTATAAAAAATTTGTTAAAATCGTAATCGAAGAAAGTAGAAAACGTAAAGACCTAGAAAAATATTTATTAGAGAAACTAGAAAAAGGAGCTAAGCTCCTTTAAATTATGAATTAAAATGGAGAAGAAAAGATTAATTATTATTGATTCTAATTCCATTATCCATCGGGCATATCATGCCCTGCCCCCATTGACTACCAAAAAAGGAGAATTAGTAAACGCTGTCTACGGGTTTTTACTGGTTTTTTTAAAAGCCATAAAAGATTTCCAGCCGGATTTTATTGCGGCTGCTTTTGATTTTCCAGCCCCGACTTTCAGGCATAAAAAATACAAAGAATACAAAGCCAAAAGACCGCCAACCCCGGAAAAACTTTATCAACAAATTCCCAAAGTCAAAGAGGTTTTAGAAGCGTTAAATGCCTCAGTTTTTGAAAAACAGGGTTTTGAAGCAGATGACATTATTGGCACCATTGCTTTTTTATCCCCAATTGAGACGATTGTTTTAAGCGGCGACACAGATATCCTTCAATTGGTTGATTCTAAAACTAAGGTCTATCTTCTAAAAAAAGGAGTCAAAGATATTGTCTTGTGCGACGAAAACCTGGTTAAGGAAAGATTTCAAGGATTAAACCCCGGCCAAATTTTAGATTTAAAAGCATTAAAAGGAGACGCTTCGGACAACATTCCAGGAGTAACCGGAGTTGGCGAAAAAACAGCCATTTCCCTTGTTTTAAAGTTTAAAAGTTTAGAGAATTTATACGAAGAACTCAAAGAAAACTCGGAAAAAGCAAAAACCCTTAAACCAAAACTGAAAGAAATTCTCTTAAAATACAAAGAACAGGCCTTTTTAAGCAAAGAGTTGGCTGAAATAAAAAAGGACTTGGTTATTGATTTTAATTTAGAAAAATGTTATTGGAAAGAATACGACAAAGAAAAAGCAATCGGTATCCTTAAGAAGTTTGGATTTTACAGTTTATTGAAAAGACTGCCGAATTAAATTTTTTAAAAAATTATGGGTAAAAATAAAAAAATCCTTAAAAAAAGCAAAATTAACGATCTTGGTGAAAAAAAACGAAAAGAGGAGAAAAAGGGGGAATACATTAAATTATTAGTTCACCAATTAAGAACACCGGCCTCGGCAATTAAATGGGCGGTTCAGATGTGTCTTGATGATGACTCTGGTTCTTTATCCGAAGAACAAAAAGATTTTCTTGAAAAAATTTTTTACTCTAATGAAAGGATGATTCTTTTAATCAACAATCTTTTTAAGGTCGCCAAAATTGAAGAGGGAAAAATTCTTGACGATTTGATTCTTACCGACATTGTCTCAATTTTTAATTTTGTCATAAAATCATTTAAGGAAGAAATTGAGAAAAAGAATCTAAAGGTCGTTTTTATTAAACCGAAAAAATTTTTACCCCCCCTTTTAATTGATCCGGAAAAAATAAAATTAGCCATCAGTCATCTTTTAGACAACGCCATTAGGTATAATCAGCCTGGCGGTCAAATAATAATTTCAATAAAAAAGCCATTCAAAAAAGAAGTTGAGTTTTCAATAAAAGATACCGGGATAGGGATTGACAAAAACCAACAAAAAAATGTTTTTAGTAAACTTTTTCGGGGAGCAAATGCCATGAGAATGGAAACCGTGGGAGGCGGCCTCGGTCTTTTTATCGTCAAAAACATCATCAAAGCCCATGGAGGGGAAATTTGGTTTAAATCAAAAGAAAACAAGGGCTCAATTTTTTACTTTACTTTACCCTTTAAATAATTTAAAATTTAGATAATTGGGAACTCTTGGTAATTTTCCTTAATTTCACCAACAAAAGTGACATTAAACCAAATTCAAAGAATTCTCAAACAATATGGAAAAAACAATATTAATTATCGAAGACGATAAATTTCTTAGAGAATTAATTGGCAGAAAATTAATTAAAGAGGAATATAAAGTTATTGAATCTATTGATGGCGAAGAGGGGATAAAAATAGCTAAAGAAAAAAAACCGGATTTAATTTTGCTTGATTTAATTTTACCCGGCATAGGTGGATTTGAAGTTTTAGTTCAAATAAAAAATAATCCCAATTTATCTAAAATACCGGTTATTATTTTATCTAATCTTGGCCAACAAGAAGACGTAGAAAAAGGACTAAAATTAGGAGCAATTGACTATTTAATAAAAGCCAACCTTACCCCCGGGGAAATTATTGAAAAAATAAAGAATGCCTTCATAAAAAATGCCTGAACTCCCGGAAGTGGAAACGATAAGGATACAGTTACATAAAAAAATTATTGGCAAAAAAATAGGCGGCCGGAAAATCGTTGGTCTGCGGAGAAGGGCAAAAATTTTAATAATTGATTTTGACGACGGTTCAAGTTTAATTTTTCACTTAAAACTAACCGGGCAACTAATTTTTAACGGAAAACCTTCGCCATATACCCGCAAGGTTTTTAATTTTGACGATGGTTCGCGATTAATTTTTAATGACGTGCGTAAATTTGGTTGGTGGAAAGAAGTAAAAGAAACAAAAAAAATGGAAGAGGAATTTGGACCCGAGCCGTTAGAAATTAATTTCAAAAATTTCAAAAAACTCTTAAAGAAACGACCGAATTCAAAAATTAAGCCCTTGTTAATGGACCAAAAATTTATTGCCGGAATCGGCAACATTTATTCGGACGAGATTTTGTTTGCCGCAAAAGTAGCGCCGTTACGTTTAACCAAAAGACTAACCGAAAAAGAAACTGGGGACATCTTTAAAAATATTAAGAAAATCCTTAAAGCGGCAATTCAACACCAGGGCTCATCGGTTGAATATTATCTTGATGCTTGTGGTAGACCGGGCAATTATGTTAAATATCATAAAGTTTATCACCGAGAGAAATGTTCTTTGTGCGGCTCAAAAATTAAGAAAATAAAAATCAGCGGTCGTTCAGCTCATTTTTGTCCCGGCTGTCAGAGAATAGAATAACTACTATGTTAATTTTTCTTTACGGTCAAGATACATATCGGAGTAGGCAGAAATTAAACGAGATTATCGGCCAGTATAAAAAAATCCATAAAAGCGGATTAAATTTAAAATACTACGATTTTAAAAAAGACAGTTTTGAAGATTTTCAAGACCAAATTCAACAAATATCAATATTTAAAGAAAAAAAATTGGCAATTTTAAAAAATGTTTTTTCCAACCAAGAGGTCAAGGAAGAGTTTTTAAAAAATTTCAAACATTTCCTTAAATTAAAATCTGCCATTTTGTTTTATGAAGAAAATGAAGTTTCAGGAAAAGATAATTTTTTTAATTTTTTGAAGGTTAAAGCTAAAATTCAAAACTTTCAACCGCTTAGAGGAGAAAAATTGAAAAATTGGGTTAGGCAAGAGTTCTTTAAATTAAAAACGGAAATTAATCCAGAAGCCCTGAACAAGCTCATTGAATTTGTCGGCAATGACCTTTGGTGTTTTTCCAATGAAATAAAAAAATTGGTTAGTTTTAAAAACGGAAAAAAAATTGAGATAAAAGATGTTGAACTTTTGGTAAAACCCAAAATTGAAGCCGATATTTTTAAAACAGTTGACGCCCTTGGCTTAAAAAATAAAAAAATTGCCCTAGGATTGATTCATAAACATTTAGAAAAAGGAGATTCACCCCTATATCTTCTTTCTATGATTAATTTTCAATTTCGGAATTTATTAATCATTAAAGACCTTAGCCAAAAGAATCTGTCTTCCTTTGCCATTTCCAGAATAACCGACATCCACCCTTATATTGTTAAAAAAACCTATTTTCAAGCTCAAAAATTTACACCTGAAGAATTAAAAAAAATTTACCAGAAAATTTTTCAGGTAGAATTGGCAATAAAAACCGGTAGGGTTGAGCCAGAGACCGGTTTAGACATATTAATCTCTGAAATATAGTTTCTCTGTTAAGGGCCGTCGGCTCTTATTAGAGAATTAGAGAAATTAAATCTGTTGTTGCTTTCCTGCTTCTAATGATTTATTGATCAGTTTGGCGATTCTTGATTTCTTTCTATTGGCGGTCTTTTTTTTAATTAATCCAACCTTAGCCGCCTTGTCCAAGTTTTTGTAGACCTGGGGCAGAAGTTTTTTCGCTTCTTCAACCTCTTTTTTTAAAACCAAAACCCTTGTCTTTTTTAAAAGATGTTTGACTCCCTTTTTACGGGCTAAGTTTCTAACCCTTCTTTTTAGTCCTTGTCGTAGGGCTTTTTTTGCCGATTTGCTAATAGGCATATAGTTAGTTTTTACCATTTTTAGTATTTTTTATCAAGTGGAGAAATAATTTTTTCAGACCATTAATTTTTCTTTTTTGCTCAAGGTCGAAGAAAGATTACTTTCTTCTTTCCCCTTCGCTGGCGCTCGGGAGGTCAAAGAAAGATTGCTTTCTGAGAGATGGTCGCAGAAACAAGTTTCTTCTCCCGTCTCGCCTTCGGCTCGACGAACGAAGTTCAGCGAACCCCCCCCTTCACTGCGGTTCGGGTATTTGATAAAATTAAAACATTATGGCTTCCCATCTTTTAATTTTTCTGATTTTGATAATTCTTTTCTTTTTTCTCCTTTTGTCTTTTTGTTTTTTATTAATGGCTCTCTTTGCTTTGTTTGGAGCGTCCTTTATTCCAACCCCATTAAAAGAAATTAAAAGAATGCTTGAAGTTTTACAATTAAAACCAGGAGAAATTTTTTATGATTTAGGGTCGGGCGATGGAAGAATTGTAATCGAAGCGGCTAAAAATTACAAAGTCAAAGCAATAGGAATTGAAATTAATCCCATATTGGTTTTTTTGTCCAGATTAAAAATAAAAAAACTTGGCCTTGAGAAAAATATTCAAATTCATTGGGGTAATTTTTTTCAAAAAGATATTTCGCAAGCCGATGCGATTTCAACTTACCTTTTTCAATCTACCAATAATCTTTTGGAGAAAAAATTTCTTTTGGAATTAAAGCCAAAAACCCGAATCGTATCTTCTGTATTCCATTTTAAAAATCTTCCTTACTTGAAATCTCATCCAGAAAATTCAAGGATAAAATTGTATCAAATTCCTTAATTTTAAAATTATGAAAAAAATTCTTAAAAAATTAATCCCCCCTTTTTTGATTAACCGATATCATTTTCTTTTATCTTTTTTGGGAGCGATTATTTTTGGTTTTCCTTCCAAAAGAATAAAAGTTATTGGCGTGGCCGGCACCGATGGCAAATCAACTACCGTTTTTTTGATTAGTAAAATTTTAGAGGAAGCGGGTTATAAAGTAGCCCTTACTTCTTCCATTTTCTTTAAAATCGGCAAAAAACAATGGCTCAATACCCTGAAAATGACCATGCCCGGACGTTTTGTTTTACAAAAATTTTTAAGGCAGGCCGTAGATAATGAATGTGCCTATGCCATATTGGAAGTAACCGACGAGGGGATAAAACAACACCGCCATAAATTTATTGATTTTAAGATAGCGGTTTTGACCAATATTACTTCCGAACACATTGAAGTTCACGGTTCTTTTGAAAAAATGCGCCAAGCCAACGAAAAACTTTTTCAGATAACAAAAAAAACACATATTCTTAATTTAGACGATGAAAATATTGAACATTTTTTAAAGTTTCCGGCTGATAAAAAATACGGCTATAATCTCAAACCCCAAATCTCTGATTTTAAAACCGCAGCTCAAAATTTAGAATCGGTTGGGGCTGAAAACTGCCAAGTGTTATCAGGAGGATTAAGGTTTTATGTTAACCAAAGGGAGTTCAATTTAAAACTTTTAGGAGAATTTAATATTTATAATTCTTTGGCGGCAATTTGTCTCGGATTATCTCAGGACATTGATTTGGAGACCTCTAAAAAGGCCTTGGAAAAAGTTGAAGGAATTCCCGGAAGAATGGAAGAAGTAATTTTCAAGCCCTTTAGGGTTTTTGTTGATTATGCCGTTACGCCAAATGCTCTTAAACAGGTCTATGAAACAATTAATTTAAAAATTAAAAACCAGGAGTCAAAATTAGTATGTGTTTTTGGCGCTTGCGGCGGAGGAAGAGATAAATGGAAGAGACCGATTTTGGGGGAAATTGCCGCCGAATATTGCGATGAAATAATTTTGACCAATGAAGATCCTTATGATGAAGACCCAAATCGGATTTTATCAATGATAAAATCTGGGATTTCCAAATCCCAATTTCCAACCTCTAATTTTTATGAAATTCTTGATAGGCGAGAGGCAATTAAAAAATCTTTGGAATTAGCAAAGACGGGGGATATTGTTATTATAACCGGCAAGGGTTGTGAACCCTTGATGTGCTTAGCCGGGGGCAAAAAGATTCCCTGGGACGACAGGCAAATCGTTAAGGAGGAATTTGAAAAGAACGGAGAAGAAGATTTATCTTCTTCGACTTCCCGAGCGTTAACGAAGGGGAGAGAAGAAGATTTATCTTCTTCGAACTCCCGAGCCGCAGCGAAGGGGCGAGAAGAAGATTTATCTTCTTCGAACTTTAAAGTAAAATAAAAAGATGGCAGGTAAAAAAGATTTTATAAAAATAAATGATTATTTGTGGGAAATTCCAAAGGGCTTTCGGCCGGATATGAATGTCCCGGCACTTGTGGCTTTGACATCAATTGCGGAATGAAATTATTAAAATCGGAATATTCTGAAGCAGAAATCAGACCCCATTTGGATAAATTAGCCACGGAAATTCAAAAAGAAATTCCTTCCGGCCTGGGCCAAGGGAGGCGGGCTAAATTAAACCCGGAAGATGTTAATAAGATTTTGAAAGGCGGCGTCGAATATCTGACAGAAAAGGGCTACGGAGAAAAAGAAGACGTTGAAAACTGCGAAGCTAATGGCAAATTGGATTGGGCTGATACCGAGACGGTTTCTAATTATGCGAAAAATCGAGGACGGGATCAGGTAGGGACTTTGGGGTCGGGCAACCATTTCATAGAAATTCAAAAAGTGGCGGAAATTTTTGACGAAAAAACAGCGGAAATTTTCGGTTTGTTTGAAAATCAAATTGTTATAATGATTCATTGTGGTTCACGCGGATTGGGCCATCAGGTCTGCACCGATTATCTAAGAGAATTTATTCCCTTAATGGAAAGAAAATATAAAATCAGGGTTCCGGATAGAGAATTTGCCTGCGTTCCCTTTAATTCAGTGGAAGGCCGGAGATATTTTTCGGCCATGGCTTCGGCAGCCAACTACGCTTGGGCAAACCGGCAAATGATCGCTCATTTTATCAGAAAAACCTGGAAAATAATTTTGGGAGAAAAATCCCGGTCTTTGACGGCTTTATATGATGTTGCCCATAATATTATCAAAAAAGAAAAATATGTAATTGAAGGAAAAGAAACTGAAGTGGCGGTTCATAGAAAGGGCGCAACCAGGGCTTTTCCTCCCGACCATCCTGAAATTCCGGAAAAATATCGTTCGGTTGGCCAGCCAGTTTTAATTCCGGGTTCTATGGGCACGGCTTCTTATATATTAAAAGGATTAAAAGAGGGAAAAGATGCTTTTTTTTCCACTTCTCACGGAGCAGGAAGGTCTATGTCCAGACATGCGGCAATTAAATCAATTTCCGGGCAAGAAGTGATAAAAACATTGGAATCAAAAGGAATTATTGTAAAATGCCGGTCATTAAGGGGAATCGCCGAAGAATCGCCGATGGCTTATAAAGACGTGGATGAAGTAGTTGATGTGGTTCACAATGCTGGTCTGTCTAAAAAAGTGGCAAAACTTGTGCCTTTGGCGGTAATAAAAGGAGAATAATAAAAATGCAAAATTCAAATACCGAGCTTACATTATGAAAAAGAAACTTCCGAAAAACCTAAGGAAATATATTCGCCGAGAGAAAGCCCGGATTCGACGGGAAGTTTTGGATTTGGAAGAACAAAAAAAATTAATTCAAGAGTTATATCAAAAAATCCCTTACCCCAGAAACAAAACTTCGGTGCCGGGTTTGAAAAATTAAAAACAAAATAAAAATATGACAATTAAAGAAATTTACAACTTGGCTATTCAAAAAGGAATTGAAGCCGATTTTCGGGGCAAGGAAGAAATTGAAAGAATGCTGAAAAGATTAAAAGAAAAATACGAGAAAATGCCGGAAGAAGAGAAGGTTGAGTTTGATTTGGAAAAATTAGAAAACCCCTTTTCCGATACCCGAATCCTTTTTGCCGACCCTCAAAAAGAAATTAAAAGGGTTTTAGTAGGAATTGATATTGATGGTGAAGAATTGATTTTAGCCGACAAACTTAATAATATTGATTTGGTTATTTCTCATCATCCCAGAGGAAAAGCCTTGGCCGGTTTGGACGATGTCATGCAATTGCAAATAGATATTTTGGTTCAATACGGTGTTTCGGTCAATATTGCGGAAAAACTTTTAAGAAAAAGAATAGAAGAAGTGGCTAGAGAAATTGCTCCGGCAAATATCAACCGGGCAATAGATATGGCTAAACATTTAAATGTTCCTTTAATTTGTATTCATACTCCTTGCGATAATTTGGCGGCTAAATTTGTAAAAGAAAAATTAAAAAAAGACAACCCCCTTTTTTTAGAGGAAATAATAAATTCATTAAAAGAAATACCGGAATATAAAGAAGCGATTAAATTAGGGGCTGGTCCTAAAATTTTTGTCGGTCATAAAGAAAATCGGGCCGGTAAAATTGTCATTACCGAAATGACCGGCGGAACCGAAGGAGCTCCCGAAATCTATGAGAAATTAGCTCAAGCCGGAGCCGGGACAATAATTGGTATGCATATTTCCGAAAAACACCGGGAAGAAGCCGAAAAAGCCAATATCAATGTCGTTATTGCCGGCCATATTTCTTCCGACTCAATTGGCGTAAATTTATTTTTAGATGAATTGGAAAAAAGAGGAATAGAAATCATTCCTTGTTCCGGCTTGATTAGAATTTCAAGGGTTAAAAAATAAGTTTTATGCCCCCATAACTTAACGGATAAAGCGCAGCCCTCCGGAGGCTGAAATCTCCGTTCGATTCGGAGTGGGGGCATATACTTGACAAAGGGTTTTAAATTTTTAATAGTAAAAACATGGGGGTGCGGGTTATAATACCCTAAAGGACAGATCATTAGCGAAGGAGGTTTGTCGGGCCCACTGGCTTTGTCCATTCCAGACTAGAGACACAAACCAATGTCGTTAAGATCACCCCCCTACTAAAAACCGCTGTCAAGCGGTTTTTAGTTGCGATATAATAAAACTAAGGTTTTGATTTTTTAATTTCATTGATGTAATATATAATAAAATAAAGTTCGATGAATTAAAATTCATCTCACCTTTCAATGTTCGATGAATTAAAATTCATCTCTCATCTCGTAAATAATTAATTATTTACTTCGATGTATTATGAAGCAGGAAAAACTTGAAATCGTTGTTTCTGGCGCCGCTCGAACTAATCATTGCTGTAAAGACATTGTCAGATTGTCAAAAGAAGTTGGCAGGGAAATTGCTCGGCAAAAATGTAATTTGGTTACCGGAGTCACCACAGGCGTCTCTTATTTTTCTGCCTTGGGCTGCAATGAGGTCGGAGGATTTAATATCGGTTTCTCTCCTGCTGTCTCGGAAAAAGCCCACCTGGCAACTTACAAACTTCCTTTAAAGCCATTTGATATAATAATTTATACCGGAGCTGATTACACCGGCAGAAACATAATTATGACAAAATCGGCTGACGGCGTGATTATTATTTGCGGCAGAATGGGAACCTTGCATGAATTTGTTACTGCTTTTGAGCTTCAAAAACCAATCGCTGTTTTAGAAGGAACGGGTGGAATGGCAGACAAGATAAGAGAAATTGCCACCGGTCCTCATCGAGGAGTAAAAAAAATTATTTATGAGAAAGAACCAAAAAAATTGGTCAGAAAATTAATTGAATTAATCAAAGAAAACAAAAAGCCCATTCGTAAAGGTCGTCCCCAATAGTAGCCCCGCCCTCTAAACTTTATGTTTTTTTAGATGAGAGAAAAATTTATTATCCCATCAAAAATTATTTTTACCAGATTGCATAAGGCATAGAGGGCGGGGCGCTACAGGGTAAAAAATAATTATTAATTGTTAATAATTTAAAAATTTTATGCCAGAAGATATCAAAGAAGGAAAAATAATCGGAAGGGTTAGCCATTATTTCTCAAAAATCGGAGTGGCTATAATTGAATTATCTGATGTTCTTAAAGTGGGTGAAACCATTCGTATTGTTGGCGGAGAAACCGATTTTAACCAACAAGTTGAATCAATGGAAATTGAACATCAAAAAGTTCAAACAGCCAAAGCCGGCGACCCAATCGGCTTAAAAACAGAGCAAAAAGTAAGAGAGGATTACAAGGTTTATAAAATATAATCCGAATGCTCGCCGGTTTATGGGTCAGAGCGGCTATTGGAATTGCCGCCGGAGCCAAACTTTATTTTCTGGCCATCTTTACTACTTTTTTAGCCCCCTTTATTTTAACTGGATTTGGGTTATTAGAAGAGAAAATTCTTAAGAAATAAATATTCGTAATTCGCAGGAAGTCGATGAAGTTTGCCCCCTTGGAAAATCTTGATAAGTGGGCAAGGGTTAAGGGAATTAAGGTTTTGGGGAGTGCCGACTTTACTCATCCTGAATGGTTTAAAAATTTGAAAGAAAAGTTAGAGCCGGCTGAATCCGGCCTGTTTAAGCTAAAAAAAGAGGATAGCGGAACTCGTTTTATTTTAACTGCCGAGGTTAGTTGCATTTATTCTAAAAAAAATCGGGTTAGAAAAATCCATATTATAATTTTCGCTCCTTCTTTTGAAATAGTTGAAAAAATTAATACTCATTTAGGATGGATTGGCAATTTAAAAGCTGACGGCCGACCAATTTTAGGATTAGACGCTAAAGAATTAGCTAAAATTGTTTTAAATATTTCAGCAGATTGCTTAATTGTCCCGGCCCACGCTTGGACTCCTTATTTTAGTATATTCGGTTCGCGTTCCGGTTTTAATTCAATTGAGGAATGTTTTGAAGAGTATTCAAAATATATCTATACGATTGAAACCGGTTTGAGCAGTTCGCCTGAGATGAATTGGCGGTTATCAACCCTGGATAAAATTACTTTAATCAGTAATTCAGATTCGCACAGCCCGGCCAAATTAGGCCGAGAGGCAAATGTTTTTGAGGGCTCTGAATTAAGTTATAACTCAATTACCAATGCTATAAAAAGCACGGGTGAAACCCGTGCAAATTTGAAATTAGTCTATACTATTGAGTTTTATCCGGAAGAAGGGAAATATCATTATGATGGCCATAGATTGTGTGGAGTTTCTCTCTCGCCTCAGGAGTCAAAAAAATCAGGAAATATCTGCCCGAACTGCGGTAGACCATTAACAATCGGGGTTTTAAATAGGGTTGAGGAATTAGCCGACAGGCCCGAGGGTTTTAAACCGGAGAATGCCATTCCTTTTAAAAGTTTGATTCCTTTAGGAGAAATAATCGCTGATGCTTTAGGGGTAATGACTAGCACAAAACGAGTTGAAAAAGAATATAAAAATCTGATTGACAAATTCGGTTCTGAGTTTAATATTTTACTTGATGCCTCTCGTTCCGAATTAGAAAAGGCAGATTTACCTGAAATTGCCGAAGGAATAATCAGGGTCAGAGAAGGAAAAGCAAATATTGAACCAGGCTATGACGGAGTTTACGGGAAAATTAGAATTTTTTCAAAAAAAGAAGAAAAAAAACAACTTCGACAAAAAACACTATTTTAAATTATGATTGAGGAATATAATTTTGGTTCCATCACCATTGATGGCAAAACTTATAACCACGATGTTGAGGTTCGCTGGACAGGCGAGGTTTTGAAATGGTGGAGAAAAGAAAGTCACATTATTGATTTTTGGGACATAAAAAGAGCCCTTGAACAAAATCCGGAAATAATTATTATCGGCACTGGCAAAGACGGGGTTGCCAAGGTTTCAGAAGAAGTCAAAAAAAGGGTTTTATCAAAAAAAATTGAATTAATAATTAATGAAACCGGCCAAGCAACAGAAATTTTTAATAATTTAAAAAATCAGGCCAAAAAAGTTATTGGTTTTTTTCACCTGACATGCTAAAAAATAATATAATAACATCAGCCAAATAGGCCGTTTATTTTTAATTTGTTTTTTTATTTTTAGAAAGAAAAATAAAAACAGGGTTAAGTATACGGCTTTAGAGGCAAAAAGGTCGCTTTTATTTATTATTCTTTTACGAATTAGAAATCAATACCAATAAAAGAATAAATTATTTTATTCGTAAGCCGAAGCTTTAGCTGAGGCGGGAGAAGAGCGATAGCTCTTTGAATAAGATTCGTAATTCGTAGATTTATAGATTTATATGGCTTTCAAAAAATTTGATCGCCCTCAGAGAGATTTTTCTCCCCGTGAAATGTTCAAAGGAGATTGGGCCTGTGCCGATTGCGGAGCAAAAATAACCGAATTGCCCTTTCAGCCCGATTCCGACAGACCAATTTATTGTCGGGAATGTCACCAAAAGAAAAGAGATCAATTCAGACGCTAAAAATCTTCTGAAAAAAAACCGGCCAAGAGGCCGGTTTTTTCTATGAAAACAAAAGAAGTTGTAAGAAAAACAAAAAGAGTTATCATTAATAAAACATCTTATATGCAAAAAAGTAAAAACAAAAATATTCAAGAAACAGCCGGAGGAAGAATGATTGGCAATGTTCCCCTGGCCTTTCCGGATGAAAGAATTTCGGAGATAAGAAAGAGAATTTTTGAAAAAGCCGGGGAATTCGAAACCTTAAACTATATTTATGTTATTAATGAAGAGAATAAATTGAAGGGCGTACTTTCTATCAAAGAAATTTTTCAAAAAGAAGAAGGAAAAGCAGGGGACTTAATGACTAAAGAAATTATTAAAGTTTATCCCCAGACCGATCAGGAAAAAATAGCTATTTTAGCCATAAAACATAATTTAAAAGCCATTCCGGTGGTAGATAAAGAAGGAAAGTTTTTGGGAGTAGTTTCTTCAAATACTATTTTAAATATTTTACATTCGGAGCATATTGAGGACCTTTTACTTTTTTCCGGTCTTCATAAAAACATTTTATTTAAAGATGTTTCAATGAATTTTTCAGCCGGGATTTTAGCCAAAGAAAGGATACCTTGGTTGTTTTTCGGTCTCTTTGGCGGAATTTTTGCCGCCCAACTTGTTAGTTTTTTTGAAACTCCCCTAAAGGGTCATTTTATTTTAGCTGCTTTTATTCCCTTAATGGTTTATATGGCCGATGCCGTCGGGGCTCAAAGCCAAACACTTTTCATCAGACGACTAATCATTGATTACGAGCTTAATATTAAAAAATATCTTTTTCGGGAAATTAAAGTTAGTTTTTTAATCGCTCTGGTTTTGGGAATTATTCTTTCCCTTATTTCTTTAATTTGGTTTTCAGCTCCCGTTTTAATCGGCTTTATTTTGGGAATTTCCTTATTTTTAACCATCATTTTTGCCAGCTTGATTGCCATTTTAATTCCCTGTTTATTAAATTTTTTAAAAAAAGACCCGGCAGTTGGCGCCGGACCCGTTGCCACCATCATCCGTGATGTTTCAAGTTTGCTGATTTACTTTTTAATTGCTTCTTTATTGTTTAAATTATTTTAGGCGTCCAAGAGATTAAATTATCATCTATCTTAAATTCCCCTTCTAAGAATTTCTCAATTACCCAAGCATTGGTTTTGCAGTGCTCGGTGATTTCAGAAACAATAACTTGACTTTTACCAGAAGCAAGAGCAAGGTAGGGTAAAATTTGATCAGTTAAATGTTTATCAAGACAAGCATTGGATTTTTGCTCTTTTAATAATTCCCAAGCCGCTTCTTTACCAACATTTTCAGCTCTTTTTCCCAATTTACCCAAATTATCAACTCCGATGACCGTATTTTCAAATTCTCCGATTAAACAAACTTGGCTGCCCGGCGACTGAGTTTGATAATATTCAACCCTTTCTTCGGTTGGTAATTTTAACTTTCCCAAAACTTCTCTTATCCCAACAACTTGACGTTCAGCCACTTTTTTAGCTTTTAAAACATTTGAAGCCCCAGAAATTACTAAAATCTTTTTAAGAGAACCTCTTTCAGTTAAATTAAGATTTTTTAATCTGGATGGAAAAACTTTAACTTCAACCTTTGCCCCGCCCTCGGGATAGTAGCCCCGCTTTAAAATATTAACTTCAATTTTCCCTCCCATTTCCTCTAAAATTTTTAAAAATACATATTGAAAATAATCAATCGTTGGCGAAAAAAAAGTATCGGTGGCTCCGCCATCAAAAGAAATTGTTATTGGTTTTGGGGCGAATAGGGCCGGGGCAATTAAGGTTTGTAAAACCAAAATAATACTTCCGGCTGTTTCAATTTTAATGTGGAGATTTTTGGATTCTATTTTTCCGGGATAAAACCGGATTTCCTTTGAACCTATTTCCGCATTTTCAATCCTGCCATTGCAAAGTTCGGTAATTGCCTCTAATCCTTTTAAATGCTGTATTCCTAAACCACCACCCTTCGGCCTGTTCTGTCTTATATTAAAAACACGTATTGATTTGCCGGTTATTGTCGCCAAAGCCGTCGCTACTCTTAATATGGATCCTCCCCCTTCATGTTTTGAACCGTCAATTTCAATAATTTGTTCTGACATAGGGAAAAAATTTCATTGCTTATATTCTTATATTAAGTATAATATGTTATCAAACGCTTTAAAATGCCAGCCCTTGACAGAGCTTCTTTACGGCCTATAATCAAAAAAGAGAAACAAATTTATCATCTTAATAGAGATGTTAGTTAAAAAAACAAAAGAAAATAATTCCCATAAAGTTCGGTTAACTTTAAAGTGGCCCTGTACCCCCATTGTTTTAATTTTTGGAAAAATGACTTATTTTTTTGGGGGGGATTAGTTGAATAAATATAATAAATATAAAAATAATTTTTCTCTAACCCCCCCCTTAACCAAAAGGGGGTTTGTAACTTTGTAGTGAAATTTCGACTCCCGGCGGGAAAATAAGAGGACTTACTTCTGTCGAAATTCTACTATGGGGTAAAAAA
>JAHXGN010000001.1 GCA_019923625.1 Candidatus Nealsonbacteria bacterium | reverse complement strand
GATTGACAGTGCAAAAGAAAAAGGGACGGGTACCTTTTTTATGGATCATTTCCAGAAAAAGGAGCTAAGCTCCTTTAAGGCTTTATAGGGAAATAGGGACGGGTCCATTTTTGAGCAACGAATTTGTAACGTTTTAATTTACGAATTTACGAATTTACAATCAATTTTCAATTTTCTAATTTTAAAATTAATAAATTAGTAAATTCATTCGTAAATTGAAAATTAGTAAATTGGTAAATTAAAATTATTTGTATTTTTTTGTTTTGGATTTTAAGTTTTTATTTAAGTTTCTGAATTTTACAGGGGTCAGACCCCTGTATTTTGTTTCTTTTTTGATTCTTGGTATAATAAACCCAGTATATCATCTTCGGCTGGTTTCGCCTTAGCGAAACCATAAAACCATGGGTTGCCGAAGTTGTATTACTGGGTAAATTTGTATGTTCAAAAAAGATAATCTTTATTATCCGATTGAAGGTTTTAAGAAAAGGGCTTGGCTAAAAGATAAAAAAATTTATAGAGAAGCAGATAAAAATCCAATTAAGTTTTGGGAGAAGTTAGCCAAAGAACTTTTTTTAAAAAAATGGAAAAAGCCGTTTGAACACAAACCCCCATATTTTAAGTGGTTTTTGGGTGGAAAATTGAATATTACAGAGAATATTTTTGAGAAAAATTCGCAGGGTTGGGATAAGATTAAAAACAAAATTGCCTTAATTTGGGAGCCGGAACCAATTGATGAAAAACCCAAAATTTTAACTTACGGAGAACTGTTCTCCGCGGTTAATAAATTTGCGCAGGGTCTGAAAAAATTAGGAGTAAAAAAAGGCGACAGAATAGGGATTTATCTGCCAATGATTCCCGAAGCAATAATTTCAATGCTTGCCTGCGTCAGAATTGGAGCGATTCATACCGTTGTTTTTTCTGCTTTTTCACCCCATGCTTTAAAAGTAAGACTGCAGGATACTGAAGCTAAAGTTTTGATAACGGCCGACGGTTATTACAGAAGAGGAAAAATTGTCAATTTAAAACAAAATGCTGACGAGGGAATAAAAGAAACAAAAGTGGAGAAAGTTATTGTGGTAAAAAGAGCAGAAAATGAAATTCCGTGGGACCCTCAAAGAGATTTATGGTGGCAGGAGTTAATCAAAAATGAAAGTAATCAGTGCCAATCCGAAATTATGGATTCAGAAGACCTTTTATTTTTATTGGCGACCAGCGGTTCCACCGGCCGACCAAAACAAATCATCCACACCTGCGGTGGCTATACAGTTCAGGCCTATTGGACAGGAAAATGGATTTTTGATTTTCATGCAAACGATATTTTTTGGTGCACTGCCGACATAGGTTGGATCACTTCGCATACATACGGTTGCTACTCGCCCTTACTTAATGGAATAACCTTTTTGATGTTTGAGGGAGCGCCAGATTGGCCGACACCTGACAGGTGGGCGCAAATTATTGAAAAGCACAAAGTAACAGTTTTCTATACTGCGCCAACCGCAATCCGAATGTTTGAAAAGGAGCTAAGCTCCTTGAAAGCATATAAATTTGAAAAATTACGGCTATTGGGGTCGGTTGGTGAACCAATCGATGAATCAGCCTGGCTCTGGTATTTCAAAGAGGTCGGAAAAGAAAAGTGTCCGATAGTTGATACCTGGTGGCAGACGGAAACCGGCGGAATTTTAATTACTTCTTTGCCGGGAATCGGACCTTTCAAACCGGCCTTTACTGGATTACCATTTCCGGGAACAAAGTTTGATATATTTGATGAAAAGGGAAAATCTTGTCCGGTAGGTAAAACAGGAAACTTAGTCATACTTCCGCCTTTTAGCCCCGGTATGTTCCGAGGAATTTACAAAGACCCTAAAAAATATTTAGAAACCTATTGGAGTCAATATAGTAAAGAGGTCTACTTCACCAGTGATGCGGCTTTCAAAGATAAAAATGGTTTAATCCGAATTATCGGCAGGGTAGATGATGTAATTAAGGTGGCGGGTCACAGATTGTCTACCGGAGAGTTAGAAGCAGTTATTAATTTGCATCCCGATATTACCGAATGCGCAGTAATTGGCATTCCAGATGAAATAAAGGGAGAGGTGCCTGTGGCTTTCGTTGCTCCCAAAAAGTTTACAGAGGCCCGTCCTCTGCAACTTAAAGAGGAGATTATTAAACAAGTAAGGAAAGAAATCGGGCCCATTGCCTCGCCAAAAGAAGTTTACTTGGTTGAAGATTTGCCTAAAACCCGCAGCGGGAAAATTATGAGACGAATCTTAAGAAAGCTATTTACTGGCGAAGAACTTGGAGATTTAAGCACATTAGCAAACCCAGAAAGCGTTGAGAAAATAAGAGAGGTAATTAAATTATGAATAAAAAACAAAAGTTTATTTTATGGTTTAAGGAAATCTCGGCAAAAGACGTGCCTATGGTCGGAGGGAAAAATGCTTCTTTGGGCGAAATGTTTGGCAAGCTAAAAGCGAAAAGCGAAAAGCGAAAAATAAATCCGATTAATATCCCTGATGGTTTTGCTTTAACTACAGAAACCTATTGGCATTTTTTAAGGGAAAACACAATTGATGAGAAATTAAAAGAAATTTTCAAAAAATTTGACCCCGAAAGCATCAAAAACTTGCAAGAAACTGGCAAGGCAGCTCGAAATTTAATTTTAAATGGAAAATTTTCCGGGGACCTAAAAAGGGAGATATTTAGGGCCTATCAGAAATTATCAGAAAAATACGGCCAAAGAAATATCAATGTAGCTGTTCGTTCTTCAGGCGTGGCCGAGGACAGTCCCAAAGATTCTTTTGCCGGTCAGTTTGAAACCTTTTTAAATGTTTCAGGAAAAGAAAATTTATTAAGAGCCATTAGAAAATGCTTGGCTTCTTCTTTTAACGATAGAGTCATTGCTTATCGGGAAGAGAAAAAAATTTCTCATTTGGAATTTGCTTTATCAATCTGCGTTCAAAAAATGGTCAGGTCGGATTTGGCGTCTTCGGGCGTGCTCTTTACCATAGATACTGAGACAGGATTTAAAAATGTTGTTTTAATCAATTCAATTTTTGGAGTGGGGGAAATGATTGTCAAAGGAATGGTTACGCCTGATGAATTTTATGTTTTCAAGCCAACCCTGAAACAAGGCTTTAAATCAATAATTCTTAAAAATTTGGGAAGAAAGACAAAAAAATATATTTACCCTGTTAAATCCTCGCGAAGCGAGGTGTTCGCTAAAAGCGAACAATTTAACAGGGTGAATGCCAAAAATCAAGGAATTGTAGAAGTAGCTGTTTCTAAAAAAGACCAATTAAGATTTTCCCTAACTGATGAAGAAATTTTAACTTTGGCTAAATGGGCTTGTCAAATAGAAAGCCATTACAAAATTCCCCAGGACATTGAGTGGGCAAAAGATGGAAAAACAGGCGAGCTTTTTATTGTTCAATCAAGGCCTGAGACGGTCCATACACCCCAAGAAATTAAGTTTTATGAAGAGTATCAATTAAAAACAAAAAAACCGCCAATTTTAACCGGAATTGCCGTTGGAAATAAAATCGGCCAGGGAAAAGTAAGAATCATTGGCGATGTTTCTAAAATAGACCAATTTCAAAAAGGAGAGGTTTTGGTAACAAAAATGACCGACCCGGATTGGCTGCCGGCAATGAGAATTGCCTCAGCCATTGTCACTAATGAGGGCGGAAAAACAGCCCATGCGGCCATAGTAAGCCGGGAGCTTGGAATTCCCTGCATTGTCGGGACTCAGAAAGCAACCGAAATTTTAAAAAACGGTCAAGAAGTTACGGTTGATTGCACCCAGGGATTAAATGGAAAAATTCTCGGTGGGAAAATTTCCTTTAAAATAAAAAAATACGATTTGAAAAAAATCCCAGAATTGACTACCAAAATAATGATAAATATCGGTTCTCCTGACATTGCTTTTAAAACATCATTTTTGCCAAATGACGGCGTGGGGTTGGCCAGGGTTGAGTTTATTTTGGCTGAAAAAATAAGAATTCATCCCTTGGCCCTTTATCATTATAAAAAATTAAAAATCCGGGCAAAGAGAACAGCAGTAGAACCTGGCAAAGCTCGGTTCACTACGGGGCAAGTAAAAAAGATTGTTAAAAGAATTGAAGAAATTACAGTTGAACACAAAGACAAAAAAGAGCATTTTATCAAAGAGTTGGCCGAAGGCATTGCTAAAATTGCCGCTGCCTTTTGGCCCAAAGAAGTAATCGTCAGATTTTCCGATTTTAAATCAAACGAATATGAAAACCTGGTTGGCGGCCAATTATTTGAAAAAGAAGAAGAAAATCCGATGTTGGGTTTCCGAGGGGCTTGCCGTTATTTAGACAAAGAGTTTCAGCCGGCTTTTGAAATGGAATGCCAGGCAATAAAAAGAGTTAGAGAGGTTTTCGGATTGAAAAATATTTCAGTAATGGTGCCTTTTTGCCGGACGGTGGAAGAAGGAGAAAAAGTGTTAGAATTAATGGAAAAATTCGGCCTTGTCAAAAAAGAATTAAAAACTTATGTTATGTGTGAAGTTCCTTCCAATGTTATTTTAGCAGAAGAGTTTTTGAAGATTTTTGATGGTATATCAATTGGTTCAAATGATTTAACTCAATTAATTTTGGGAGTAGACAGAGACAACGCAAAAATTGCTTATATCGGCGATGAAAGGAATGAGGCGGTAAAAGAAATGATTAAAAAAGTGATTAAACTCTGTCGCCAAAAGAAAAAATATGCCGGTATTTGCGGTCAGGCGCCGAGTGATTTTCCGGAGTTTGCCGAATTTTTAGTCAAAGAGGGGATAGAATCAATTTCTTTAAACCCGGACACTGTTATTAAAACAATTTTAAGTTTAGCAAAATAATTTATTTCAATGTTTGATGTAATTACCTTCGGGTCGGCGGCTCAGGACATTTATCTGAAATCAAAAAAATTTTTACCGGTTTTTAATAAAACCCTTACCGCAAAACAGGGCATTTGCTTAGATTTGGGTTCAAAAATTGAGGTGGAAGATATTTTTTTGAGTTCTGGCGGCGGCGGAACAAATACGGCCGCGACCTTTGCCAATCAAGGGTTGAAAGTTGCCTGGTGCGGTCAGGTTGGCGAGGACTGTTTTGGCAATTTAATAATCGCCGAGCTGAAAAAATTAAAAATCAGCCCATCATTTATTCTAAAAACAAAAAATAAACTTACCAATATTTCGGTTTTTTTAACTTATCCTGGCAAAGACCGGACAATTTTGGTTTACCGGGGGGCTTCTGATGATTTGGAGAAAAAAGACATTCCCTGGCAGAAAATTAAAAAAACCAGTTGGTTTTATTTAGCTCCGTTCTCCGGAAAGTTAGCCAATTTAACCGAGGACCTGATTAATTTTGCCCAAAAATTTAAGATTAAGGTTGCCTGGAATCCAGGATATGACCAATTGAAATTTTCAAAGCCGGTTTTGGAAAGAATTTTGAAAAAAATTGACATTTTGATTTTAAATCAGGAAGAGGCCTCGTTATTGACCAAAATTCCTTTTCAAAAACCTGCTCGCCGAGACCCCTGTTTTGCTGGCAGGCAGATTGGCTCAGGCGGGCTTGGCTGTCGAATCCTTGGCCCAGGCAGGGAAAAAGAAATTTTCCGAAAAATCGATGAAATGACAAAAGGCATTGCCATAATGACAAAAGGCAGGGATGGCGTAGTTGTTTCTGACGGAAAAGAGCTTTACCAGGCGCCGTCTTTGAGATTAAAATTTGTTGATGCTACTGGCGCTGGCGACGCCTTTGGTTCCGGTTTTGTTGCCGGAATGATTGAGAAAAATAATATAATTTTTGCCATTCAAAAAGCCATGGCAAATTCAGGTTTCTGCGTTAGCCAATGGGGAGCCCAAAAAGGCCTTTTAAAAAAGGGGGCAAGGTATCCAAAAATCAAAATTTTAAAAAAGAGGCTCTAAAAAAGTTCTAAAAAGAACCCCAAAAATGAAAATAAAAAATTTAAAACATTATTTTAAAAAAGCGGAAAAAGAAAAATGGGCAATCGGCCAATTTAATTTTTCAACCCTTGAACAATTAAAAGGAATTTTAAAAGCGGCTCAAAAATTAAAATCCCCCTTAATTTTGGGAACATCGGAAAAAGAAAGCCGTTTTTTCGGATTAGAGGAAGCAGTAAATTTGGTTAAAATTTATCAAAAAAAATTGAAACTTCCTGTTTTTTTAAACCTTGACCATGGAAAATCTTTAAGTTATACTAAAGAAGCGATAAAAGCCGGCTATGACTCCGTTCATTTTGACGGTTCGGAATTGCCAATTAGAGAAAATATAAAAATCAGCCGAGAAATTAGAGAATATGCCCGAAAAAAAAATGTATTTTTTGAGGGAGAATTGGAAAAAATAGCCAGGGTTGGAGAAAAAGGAATTTTGACCGACCCTTGTTTAGCCCTAAAATTTGTCAAAGAAACAGGAATAGATGGTTTAGCCATTTCAATTGGCAATGTTCACGGAATTGAATTTTCCGGCTTAAATCCCGATTTGAATTTGGAAAAATTAAAAGAAATAAGAGAAAAATTAAAAAATAAGGTCTTTTTGGTATTACACGGCGGCTCGGGTACCAAAAAAGAAGATTTAAAAAAGGCAATAAATTTGGGGATTGTTAAAATAAATATCAATACGGAATTAAGAATGGCTTACAAACAGACCCTAAAAAAATCAATTTTGGAAAACCGGAAAGAATTAAGACCTTACCAGTATCTTTTACCAGTAATTCAGGCAATTGAAAAAGCGGCCAAAGAAAAGATTTTATTATTTGGCAGCAGTAGAAGAAAATAGACTTTCTTCACCTACCTGAGCGTTAGCGAAAGGTGAAGATGAATCTAAAGATTCATCGACCAATAGAAGAAAGAGGAAACTCAGGCCTGTCTTGCGGCTGTTCAATCAAAATAAAAAATTATCAAAAATTAAAAAAACACTATATTTGAAGTTATTAATATGTTGACTTTAGATGTTAAAATTCGCGAAATTCTCGGAAAAAAAACAAAATCCCCGAGAAAAACCGGTCTTCTGCCGGCAATATTATACGGACCAAAAATAAAAAATATTCCCTTAAAAGTTGATTTCAAAGAATTTGAAAAAGTTTATCAAGGAGCCGGAGAAAGCTCTTTGATTCAGCTTCAAGTAGATGGTAAGAAATTTTTGGTTTTGATTCATAGTGTTGAAATTGACGCCATTTCTCAAAAACCCATTCATATTGATTTTTATCAGCCGAAATTAGACGAAGAGATTACGGCAACCGTTCCTTTGATTTTTGAAGGAATGGCACCGGTGGTAAAGGAATTAGGAGGAACTTTGGTTAAAAATATTTATGAGTTGGAAGTAAAAGCCCTGCCCCAAAACCTTCCTCACGAAATTAAAGTGGATATAAGCAAGCTAAAAGCATTTGAGGATAATATTTTAATTAAAGATTTAATTGTTTCAAAAGAAGTAAAAATTCTCAAAGCGCCCGACGAAATGGTTGCTTTTGTTTCAGAGCCGGAAAAAATAGAAGAGGAATTAGAAAAACCAATTGAAGAGAAAGTGGAGAAAGTGGAGAAAGTTGAGGAAAAGAAAAAAGAAGAGGCAGAAGAGGAGAAATAAATTTTCAATTTCCGAGCCCGCCAGTTGGCGGGCGAAGGGAAAGAAGAGGTATTCCTCTTCGCCCTTCAATTTTCAATTTGTAATAAAATCAGTTTTACTGCTGGCCGGTTGATATGTGCCCTCAATCCTGTTATAATAATTTATGCAAATAATTTTTAATGTCTAAATTTTCAAAAATTTTAATACTTGTTTTGTTTCTGGCTTTTGTTTTGCCAAATTTCTTCAGTTTTGCTCAGACGACCCCTCGGGAGGAGCGCCAGGCTTTAGAAAGGGAATTAAGGGAAGTGGAAGAAAGAATTATTGAGTATGAAAAAGATATTCAAAAAACCGAAAGAGAAAAAAGAACCCTTAGAAACGATATTGCTCTTTTAAGAAGGAGGATTGAAAAATTAGACCTTCAGGCTCGTCAAAGCAACATTATGATTAAAGACATTGCCATTCAGATTAAAGATACTGAGGGTTCAATTGACAGAACGGCATTAAAAATTAACGACTCAAAAAAAAGAATAATCAATATCTTGCGGGCAATTTACAAAGAAGAGCAAAGGAGCTTCATTGAAATTTTATTTTTTGAAAGACGCCTCTCTAATTTTTTCAGTAATTTAATGACCCTTGAAAATCTTCATAATAAAAACAGCGAACTTTTAGAAAACATTAAAAATTTAAAAATTCGCCTTGAATCCCAGAAGAAATCTTTAGACCAAGAAAAAGAGGACCTGGCCAGGACGCGCAAAGTCCAACTTTTACAAAAAGAAGAAAACGTCAAATTAAGAAGAGAAAGAGACAGTCTTTTAAGATTGACCCAAGCCCAATATCAGCAGTATCTTAGAGGAAAAGAAGAAATAAAACGAAGAGCAGTTGAAATCAGAGCAAGGATTTTTCAATTAATCGGAGTAGCCGATGTTCCTACCTTTGGCGAGGCCTATGATTTGGCAAAATATGTAGAAGGAATTACCGGAGTGAGGCCGGCCTTTTTATTGGCGATTTTAAAACAAGAGTCCAATATCGGCCGGAATGTTGGTCAGTGTTTTTTAAGAAATCCGAGAACCGGAGAAGGAGTTGGGATTAGAAACGGAAGAACTATCCAAAGAGTGATGCATCCCCGAAGAGACGCGCCTATTTTTCTTCAAATCACCGAGAGAGCGGGCAGAGACCCTTTTAATACTCCGGTTTCTTGTCCGATGGAATTTGGCTGGGGAGGGGCAATGGGGCCGGCTCAATTTATTCCTTCAACCTGGATAAGGTATAAAGAAAGGGTCAGGGCAATTACCGGCAGCGCCGACCCATGGAATATCAAAGATTCTTTTGTGGCCGCTGGCTTGCATTTAGCCAATAATGGGGCGAATAGAAGAACCCCTGAGGCCGAATGGCGGGCGGCAATGATTTATTTTGCCGGAACCGTTAACCTTAGATTTAGGTTTTATGGGGACTCGGTAATGAGAATTGCCAGGGGCCTTGAAGGAGATATAAGGGATTTAGAAAGATTGGCCCAATTGCCAAAATCATTGGCTTTCTTTAAGGTTTTTATCAAGGGCGCTCATAATTGATTCCAATTTTCCGGCCATAGTTTCTTCTAAATTGTGCCAATTTTTTATAAATACACGGGTTTCACCCGTGTATTTTTACGTCTATTGAAGATTAGTCGCTTCGTTTTTTTCTTTTTCGAAAGATTTAATTATTATACCTAATTCTCCATTTAATATTTTTTCCAGGTTATGCCATGATTTTTTCAGGCGGTGGTCGGTAATCCTGTTTTGAGGGAAATTATAAGTTCTGATTTTTTCCGCTCTCTGGGCCTTGCCGATTTGCAAACGTCTTTCTTCTCCCACTTTCGTCCTCTCCTCCACCTCTTTTTTTTCTAAAAGCCTGGCTGCCAGGATACTCAGAGCATTTTCTCTGTTTTGCTGCAGGTTTCTTTCGGTTTGCGAGGTAACTACCAATCCGCTGGGCAAGTGGGTGATTCTGACAGCAGTCATTCTTTTGTTGACATATTGACCGCCAGGACCCGATGATTTGTAGGTGTCAATTTTTAAGTCATTGGGATTTATGGTAATTTTTCCTTTCTGGGGTTTCAGCAGTACTGCCACCGAGGTCGTAGAGGTGTGAATCCTGCCCGATTTCTCGGTGGTCGGGATTCTCTGGACGCGATGAACCCCGGCCTCATTTTTCATTGTTGAAAAAACTCCGTTACCCGAAATTTCAAAAATAATTTCTTTAAAGCCATTTAAAGAAGTTGGACGAGAATCCAAAATTTTTTGTTGCCAATGATTAAAAAAAGCGTATCTTGAATACATTTTTAATAAATCGGCAACAAAAAGAGACGCTTCTTCTCCGCCGGCTCCTGCCCTGATTTCAACAATTACTGATTGTGATTCATTTATCATATTATTTTTTTCGCCCTTTTTTCATTTCTTCCTTTCTTGCCAATTTCTTTCTGAATTTTTCTACCCGGCCCAGAACATCAACGATTTTTTCTTTTCCGGTATAAAAGGGATGGCATTTTGAGCAAACCTCAACTTCAATAATTTCCTTGGTTGAACCAACAGTAAATACATTCCCGCAGGCGCAGCGAACTGTTGCCTTCTCGTAATATTTTGGATGAATGTTTGTCTTCATTGATTTTTATAATAACCCATTGCTATTGAAAAATCAAGAAGGATATTGTAAAATCTGATTATATGGAGGAAATAAAAAAAGACGAATTTAAAATTGATGTTGAGGAGATGGCTCAACTGGGAATTCATTTCGGTCACCGAACTTCAAAAACCCATCCCAAAATGGAGCCCTATTTATTTGGAAAAAAAAATACGGTTCATCTTATTGATTTGGAAAAAACGAAAGATAAATTGGAAAAAGCCCTTCAATTTATTCGGCAATTAGTTTTAGAAGGGAAAACTTTAGTTTTTGTTGGAACAAAAATTCAAATAAAAGAATTGTTGAAAAATATTGCCTTAGAGTGCGGTTTTCCTTATGTTAATGAACGTTGGTTAGGAGGAACTTTTACTAATTTTGAAATAATAAAAAAAAGAATTGAATATTTTAAAGATTTAGAAAAGAAAAAAACCAAAGAGGAATTTGAAAAATACACCAAAAAAGAAAGGGCTGAAATTGAAAAAGAGTTAATAGTTTTGGATAAAAAATTCGGCGGAATAAAAAATTTGGAAAAATTACCCGAGGCAATTTTCGTTTTAGATATGAAAAAAGATGCGCTATCCATAAAAGAAGCCCGGGAAAAGGGAATAAAAGTAATTGGCATTTCCGATACCAATGTTGACCCGAATTTAGCCGATTACCCAATACCGGCCAATGATGATGCAATCAGTTCTGTAAAATATATTCTGGAGAAAGTAAGAGAGGTGATTTTAAATGCAAAACTTAAAGCGAAAAACGAAAAACCACAGCCTAAAACTCAAAGCTAAATAATTTTAAGTTTTTAGTTGTAGCTTTGCGCTTTGATTTTTGACTTTTGAGCTTATGATAAATATTAGCCAAATCAAACAATTAAGAGAGGAAACCGATATTTCAATAACCGAATGCAAAAAGGCCTTGGAAAAATCCGGAGGCGATATTGATAAGGCAAAAGAAATTCTAAAAAAATGGGGCAAGGTATTGGTTGAGAAAAAAATTAAACGAGAAGTTAAACAGGGAATTATAGACAGTTATATCCATTCCAATAAAAAAATCGGGGTCTTGCTGGAACTAAATTGTGAAACTGACTTTGTTGCCAAGTCCAAAGATTTTCAAAACTTAGCTCACGAGTTATGTTTGCAAATCGCCGGTTTTGAAGGAAATTCACCCATTTTAGAACAATCCTGGATAAGGGATGAAAGTAAAAAAATCAAGGACTTAATTGATGAATATATAGTAAAATTGGGAGAAAATGTTGTCCTTAAAAGATTTATTCGTTACGAAATTTAAAAAATGCCAGAATTAATCGCCACCATTATTTTAATCGGAAGTTTTTTGGGAATTATTTCAATCGCATTTAAAAAAATATCAATTTTAGCCCAATTGCCGGAAAAGCCCCAAAAAGACAAATGTTTCCAAACTTATTTTTTAAAGAGAAAAATTATTTTAATAAAAGACAGGGTTAAAAACTGGAGATACTTTAAAAAAGTCAACCCAGATATATTTTTTCAAAACATTCTTTCAAAAATCAGGGTCTTGAGTTTGAAAATGGAAAACAAAACCGCCAATTTACTTCAGAAAATAAGAGAAAAAACCAAAAAAAAGAAAATTAAAGAGGATGATAATTATTGGCAAGAAATAAAAAACTCAACCAAAAATGAGTCAGAATAATTCAAGAGGAAAACAGCTGTCTTGGCCAGGATATAGAACTTGCCGACTCGCTTGCCTTGGTGGCAAAGCAATGGTTTTGCCTGCCTGCCATCGCCTAAGCCTGAGTAGCTCAGCGGCAGAGCAACTGTTTTGTAAACAGTAGGTCGCTCGGTTCAAATCCGGCCTCAGGCTCTTAGGCTTAGGCGATGGCAAGCGGGTAAACCGGGTACGGGTATTCAATTCACCCCATTGACTTTTTGTAATAAACAGCGAACAATAAATCCTGTTGACGTTAAACCTTGACTGACGTTCAGACAACTTATATTGACAAACTTTAAAGATTAAGTAGAATAATAATATAATAAGAATAATCCGAATGCTGCGAATTTTTATCCGAATGTTGCGAATAAATAAATTATTCGCGGCGCTCGTATATTATTGGTAGGTTCGCATTATAATTTTATGGCAGAAAAAGAAAAATTTATCAGGGAAAAACCCCATATTAATGTCGGCACTATTGGTCATGTTGACCATGGAAAAACCACATTAGTGGCATCTATTTTACATGTTTTGGGCTTGAGCAACCCCAAAATAGTTAAAAAATCGGTTGATCAAATTGATGCCGCTCCTGAAGAAAAAGCCAGGGGATTGACCATTAGTATTTCTCATCTTGAATATGAAACCGAAAAAAGACATTATGCCCATATTGATTGTCCGGGCCACGCTGATTATATCAAAAATATGATTACCGGAGCAGCTCAAATGGACGGCGCAATTTTAGTGGTTTCAGCTCCTGATGGACCAATGCCTCAAACCAGAGAGCATATTTTATTGGCTCGTCAAGTCGGTCTGCCTTCAATAGTTGTCTTTTTAAATAAATGCGATTTGGTTGATGACCCGGAAATTATTGATTTAGTTGAGAGTGAAGTCCGAGAAATTTTGAAAAAATATGGTTTTCCCGGTGATACTATTCCAATAATTAAGGGTTCGGCCGCAAAAGCCCTGGAAGCAAAATCTATTGATGATGAATGGGCAAAGAAAATTTTGGAATTAATGAAAGCGGTAGATGAACATATTCCCGAACCGGTTAGAGAAATAGATAAACCATTTTTAATGGCTATTGAAGATGTTTTTTCCATTTCCGGCCGAGGAACGGTTGTAACCGGAAGAGTTGAAAGAGGAGTGGTTCAAAATAATGACGAAATAGAGATAGTTGGTATTAAACCAACAGTTAAGACCACTGCGGTTAGTGTTGAAATGTTTCAGAAAATTCTTGACGAAGGAAGAGCTGGCGACAATGTCGGGGTCTTGATTAGGGGCCTTAAAAAAGAAGACGCGCAAAGGGGTCAGGTTTTAGCTAAACCGGGAACGATTACTCCTCATACTGAATTTGAAGCCGAAGTTTATATTTTAACCAAAGAAGAAGGTGGTCGTCATACCCCATTTTTTTCCGGCTATAAACCCCAACTTTATTTCAGAACTACTGATGTGACCGGAGATGTGGTTTTAGCCGAGGGAACGGAAATGGTCATGCCTGGCGACACCGTTAATTTAAAAATAAAATTAATTGTTCCTATTGCTTTGGAAGAAAAACAAAGGTTTGCAATTCGGGAAGGAGGAAAAACAGTAGGAGCAGGAGTAACGACGAAAATAATAAAATAGTTAATAAGTTATAACGGAATAATTAGCAATTTTTATTGTTCTTTTAAGATGCCAGCCAAAAAAACAGTTGCTGAAGTTGAAGAAATAAAAACCAAGATTCGGATTAAACTGCGGTCTTACGACCACAAAGTTATTGATAATTCAACAAAACAAATTATTGAAATAGCTTTGCGTTGCGGGGTGGAGGTTTTGGGCCCGGTGCCCATTCCAACCGAAATTCACAAATATACTGTTAATCGGTCCTCTTTTGTTCATAAAGACGCCAGGGAGCAGTTTGAAATGAGAATTCATAAAAGACTAATTGATATTTTAAATCCCAATCCAAAAATAATTGATGCTCTAACGCGACTTACTTTACCGGCCGGAGTTGATATTGAAATTAAAATGTAAGGCACAGATCTAAGATACGGAGGACTGTCCTCCGTTATTTTAACTTTATTGCCTCGCTCAAAAAAGTGTAAACAACACTCGGGATTCTTACATATCTTAGATACGGAGGACTGTCCTCCGTTATTTTAAATCTGCTATTAATCATGAAATTTATTTTAGGTTTAAAACTTGGTATGTCTCAAATTTTTGACAAAAACGGAAAAGTAATTCCGATAACTTTAATTGAAGCCGGCCCCTGTCAAATTACTCAAGTAAAAACCAAAGAGTCCCGCGCCATTACTGCCAGCCAGCCAGGGGACAAGAAAGATAAAAAAGATAATTATGACGCTTCACAGATTGGTTTTATAAAATTAAAAGACAAGAAAATAAAAAAACCGCAAAAACAAAAACCATTTAGATATTTGCGGGAGTTTAGGGGAAACAATAGAGACAATATAGATGTTTCAAAATATAAAGTCGGAGATGAAATCAATGTTTCAATTTTTCGGGAAGGAGATGTTGTTGAAGTTTCCGGAATTTCTAAGGGAAAAGGTTTTGCCGGAGTAGTCAAAAGATGGGGATTTTCGGGTAGAAATGCCACTCATGGAGTAAAACATGAATCAAGAAAAGCCGGCTCAATTGGCAGTTCTTTTCCCGAAAGAGTAATAAAAGGGAAAAAAATGGCAGGTCGTATGGGAAACCAAAGAGTAACAATCAAAAATTTAAAAATAGTTAAAATTGATAAAGAAAATAATCTTTTGGCGATAAAAGGGGCTATACCCGGGCCAAAAGGAACTTTATTGGAAATTAGGGGATAGTTGCCTCGCTTAATTTTTATATGGAAATAACAGTTTACAATCAAGAAGGTAAGGAAATAGAAAAAATTTCGCTGCCAAAAGAAATTTTTGATGTTAAAATAAATCACGATTTGATTCATCAAGTTGTTGTTTCTCAGATGGCAAACCGGAGAAAAATTCTGGCTCAAACAAAAACCAGGGGAGAGGTAAGGGGCGGAGGAAAAAAACCCTGGCGGCAAAAAGGAACGGGTAGGGCTAGACACGGTTCAATTCGTTCTCCTCTTTGGCGGGGCGGGGGAATAACTTTTGGACCGAGAAAAGAAAAAGTTTTCAAAAAAATGATTCCCAAGAAAATAAAAAGAAAAGCTCTTTTGATGGTTTTGACCGCTAAGGCGAAAAGTAATTTATTAATTTTTGTCAATCAATTGAAATTAGAAAAAGCAAAAACAAAATCAATGGCCGAAATTATTAATGTTTTAAGTTCAAAAATTGAAAATTTCAAAAAAGGAAACACTTTGATTGCTTTACCGGAAATGAACAAAAAGATAATTTTAGCGGCTAGAAATCTTCCACAAGTAAAAACCATTCAGGTAAAAGATTTAAATTGTTTAGACCTGCTTTCTTTTAAGTATTTAATCATGCCAAAAGAATCAATTAAAATAATAAAAACCACATTTTTAAAATCAAAATGACAAACCTTTATCAAATTTTAAAATCTCCCCATATTACTGAAAAAGCGACCGATTTAACCAAAGAGAACCAATATGTATTTAAGGTCTTTTCCAAAACAAATAAAACGGAAATTAAAAAAGCGGTTGAAAATTTTTATAAGGTAGATGTTTTAGATGTTAAAATCATTAATCTTCAGCCCAAAAAAAGAAAATTGGGAAAAATTTCAGGTTGGAGGGCGGGATATAAAAAAGCAATTATTAAAATAAAAAAGGGGCAGAAGATAGAAGTATTACCACGATAATCGCTCGGCAGGCTAATTTTTAGGATACGCTCACTCACCCAGCGTGTTCGTTCGCTCATGTCCTCGCCTCGCTCCTCGCTGAGTGCGAGACCTTGCCCGCTCGGCTGCGGATGCTCCTAAAAATTACTTCCCTCGCTTTTATTTTTTCTGGTTAGCTGGATAATCGCTCGGCAAGCTGGTTTCAGGGTCGTTCGCTCGCCCCAGCGAGGCTAGCTCACTGAAACCACTTGCCTGGCTTAAACATTTTTATGAAAAAGCATTTATTACTTACAAAAAAAGAGCCAGAAAAAAAATTGCTTATCTCTTTAAAAAAAAGAGCCGGTCGAGCGTGTTCTGGCAGGATAACCATTCGTCACCGGGGCGGGGGAGTAAAAAAATTATACCGGATTTTAGATTTTGGTCAGGAAAAAAAGGGCCTTGCCGGCAAAATTCTGGCTTTTGAATATGACCCTTATCGGACGGCTTTTATTGCTTTAATAGAATACCAAAATGGGAAAAAAGGATATCTTTTGGCAGCCAAAGATATGAAAATCGGCGATGAAATTATTTGCGCTGAAAAAACTGAAGTTAAAATCGGCAACAGAATGAAATTAAAAAATATTCCGGTCGGAACATTGGTCTACAATATAGAATTGAATCCTAGTCAGGGTGGAAAATTAATAAGGAGCGCCGGCGCTTCGGCCAAAATTTTAGCCCGGGAAGGTAAATACACTCATTTAGAAATGTTCTCAGGTGAGGTTAGAAAAATTTTACAAGAATGTTATGCTACGGTCGGAGTGGTTTCTTATCCCGAGCATCGTTTTGAAATTATCGGAAAAGCCGGAAGAAGGAGATTAAAGGGTTGGCGGCCCACCGTCAGGGGGACGGCAATGAACCCGGTTGACCATCCCCATGGTGGCGGAGAGGGGAAAACACCAATTGGTTTAAAACATCCCAAAACTCCCTGGGGAAAACCAGCTCTTGGAAAAAAGACGAGGAAAAAAAAGAAATGGACCAATAAATATATTATTCAAAGACGCAAACCGAAGAAAAAGAAGAAATAATTATAAAAATAATATGACACGCTCACTGAAAAAAGGTCCCCAAGTGGATGAAAAATTATTAAATAAGGTTAGAAATTTTAAACCCGAAACCAGTGCCATTATTAAGACCTGGTCCAGAAGTTGTACCATTGCGCCTGAGATGATTGGATTTACTTTTGGCGTTCACAACGGAAAAGAATTTATTTCAGTCAAAATAACCGAGGATATGGTTGGTCACAAATTAGGCGAATTTTCGCCAACAACAAAATTTTTCAAACATGGTGGAAAAATGCAAAGAGAATTGAAAACAAAAGCAACTTCTACCGGCTTGGCAGGTCCTGAAAATAAAAAATAATAATACTTATTTGACTTAACAATAAATTTTCAATTTATTTTAATGATTGCAAAACTTCGAAATTTAAGAATAGCTCCCAGAAAAGTTAGATTGGTTGCCGATTTAATTAGGGGAAAAAGGGTTGAGGAAGCTCAAACGATTTTAAATTTGACCATCAAAAAAGCATGCCAGCCATTGTTAAAACTTTTAAATTCAGCCCACAACAATGCCAAATATAATTTTGGCTTAGAAAAATCAAATTTTTTTATTTCCAAAATTACGGTTGATGAAGGCAAAAAATTAAAAAGATGGAGGGCTCGGGCAAGAGGTAGAGCTGCGGCAATTCAAAAAAAAACCTCTCATATTACTTTGGTTTTGGATACAATTGAGAAGAAGTTCGAAGAAGATAAATCTTCTTCTCACGCTGAACCTGACGATAGGAAGGTGAGGCGTGAGAAGAGAACAAAGTTCTCTTCGAACCCCTTCGCTATCGCTCGGGAGATTAAGAAGAAACCTTTAAAAATTAAAAAAACCAAAGAAGTTAAAGAAAAAATAGAAAAAACCCCTAAAATTAAAAAGCCCAAACTTCAAAGGCCGGAATCAGAGATTAAAAAACCAAAAATTGAAAGAGGAATTAAAAAAATATTCAAACGTAAAGCGTTTTAAAATTTCACTGCTGTTTAAGATATATGACTCATAAAGTTCATCCAAAAATATTTAGAATTAGAAACATAGCCGATTGGAATTCCCAGGGATTTTATAAAAAACCGGCTTTTTATTTGGCCGAAGATTTTAAAATTAGAGAATTTTTAAATAAAAAATTAGAGAAAATGGGTATTGAAAAAATTGAAATTGAAAGATTTCCGGGCAAAATAAATATTATTATTCACACTGCCAGGCCGGGATTAATTATTGGTCGGGGAGGAGAGGGCGTTGAACGGATTAAAAAAGAATTAGACAAGATTTTATTCCCGTTAAAACAAGACAAAAAGGATTTAAGGATTGAAATTAGAGAGATAAAAAATCCCTGGACCTCTGCTTCACTTTCAGCTCAGTGGATTGCCCAACAAATAGAAAAAAGAATTCCTTTTAGAAAGGTATTAAAGCGAGGATTAGATAAAATTATAACAAATAAAGAAATTAAGGGAGCAAGAGTGGAGGTATCTGGTCGGCTCAACGGAGCTGAGATTGCCAGAAGAGAATGGTTAAAAAAGGGAAAATTACCCCGTCAAACCATAAGAGCAGATATTGATTATGCCCAAGAACGGGCCTACTGCACCTACGGAATAATAGGAATAAAGGTTTGGATATATAAGGGCGAACGTTTCGCCTAATATTATGTTAATGCCTCGCAAAGTTAAACATCGAAAATGGCGAAAAGGAAGGTCAAAGGGCGCTGAAAATCGTGGAACGGAAATAACTTTCGGTTCTTTCGGCTTAAAATCATTAGCAACCCATTGGATTAGTTCCCGTCAAATTGAAGCGGCTAGAAGAGCCATTTTGAGATACTTGAAAAAAGGAGGTAAACTCTGGATTAGAATTTTCCCCCAAAAACCAATAACCAGAAAAGGAACCGAAGTGCCAATGGGTGGAGGAAAAGGGAGTGTTGACCATTATGTTTTTCCAATAAGGCCCGGTCGAATTATTTTTGAGATAGAAGGAATAAAAGAAGAAGCAGCTAGAGATGCCCTGAAAAAAGCAGCCGATAAATTGCCTGTGAAAACTAAATTTGTTAAGCGCGGATAAACCGCTGATTTAGCGTCAATTCGACGTATAGCAGTTAATTCAACGGATATTAATGAAGACAAAAGAATTGCGACAAAAATCAAAACCAGAATTACAAAAATTGCTTCAAACTTCAAGAGAAAGTTTAAAGCAGTTGCGTTTTGATTTGGTCTTAGCTAAAGTAAAGAATGTCAGAGAGATTAGAAAAATTAAAAAAGACATTGCCAGAATACTTACTTTGCTAAAGTAATAAATTTATGCCAAAGCGTCAACTAACCGGAACAGTCATTTCAAATAAAATGCAAAAAACGATTGTCGTTGAAACCGAACGAATTAAAGAACATCCGAAATATAAAAGGAGATTTAGGGTTTCCAAAAAATATAAAGCCCACGATGAAAAAGGAGAATATCATGTTGGGGATAAGGTTGTCATCGAGGAGTGCAGACCAATAAGTAAAGAAAAAAAGTGGAGAGTAATTAAAAAACTTGGTTTATGATTCAGCTGCGTACAATATTAAAAGTTGCCGATAATACCGGAGCCAAGACCTTACAATGTATTTTAGTCCTGGGTGGTTCAAGACGTAGATATGCTCAAATTTCCGATATTATTGTTGGAACGATAAAAGAAGCCGAACCAAGAAGGATAGTTAAAACACATGAAGTGGTCAGGGCAGTGGTTATTAGGCAAAAAAAAGAATTTAAAAGGTCGGATGGATCATATATTCGGTTTGACGATAATGCTTGTTTGATTTTAGAAGGAAAAACCAAAGAGCCAAAAGGCGGAAGAATTTTGGGTCCAGTTGCCCGAGAATTGAAAGAGAAGGGTTTTGATAAGATTGCTGCATTGGCCGAGGAACTGGTATAACGCTCGGCAACTAAAGTTTTCAGGTACCGATAGTTCAAATCCCAGCGAGATTTGACTATCTACATTCTCGTCCCGCCAGCCGCCTTCGGCGGCACCATGCTGGCGGGACTGCGAAAGTTACCATGAAAACTTTGTTGCCTCGCTTATTATTCGTATATTCGTACTTATTCGTAATTCGTAGGATTATGAAAATAAAAAAAGGCGATACGGTTTTAATAATTTTAGGCAAAGACAGAGGAAGAAAAGGCAAGGTCTTAAAAATTATTCCTGAAAAGGAAAGTTTGATAGTTGAAGGAATTAATATTAAAAAAAAACACATTCGTCCCAAAAAGGGCGGAGAGAAAGGCCGAATTGTTCAAATAGCCGCTCCGATTCATATTTCTAACGCCAAGTTAATTTGTTCAAAATGCGGAAAGCCAAGCAGGATAGGTTATAAAATTATTGAAAAGAAAAAAAATAGAATTTGCAAAAAATGTGGGCGAGAAACCTAATATGTTAAAATTACAAGAAAAATATAAAAAAGAAGTAGTGCCAGTTATGATGAAAGAATTTGGATATAAAAATCCAATGGCTGTTCCTAAAATTGAAAAGGTAATAATCAATACCAGTTTTGGAAAATTGATTTTAGGTAAAACAAATGAAGAGCAAAAAAAGATTCAGAAGGCAATTTTAAATGATTTAGCTCTCATTTCCGGTCAAGGACCGGTTTTAACAATGGCTAAAAAATCGATTGCCGGATTTAAAACAAGAAAAGGTTTAGCCCTTGGCGCCAAATGTACTCTTAGAAAAAAGAAAATGAATGATTTTTTAGAAAGGTTAATCAACATCTCTCTTCCTCGCTCGCGTGATTTTCGGGGAATAGGAATTGAGTCCTTTGATTCAAAAGGAAATTTAACAATCGGTATTAAAGAACATATTTATTTTTCCGAGATTTCACCGGAAAAAGTAAAAAATATTTTTGGTTTTGAAATAACAATCAAAACTACCGCCAAGACAAAAGAAGAAGGAATAGAGTTGTTAAAATTATTAGGATTTCCAATTCACCCTGTTAAATAATCCAGCCCTTTTTGCGAAAAAGGCTGGATTGCCGCAAAGCGGGATTTAACAGGGTAAAAAAATAAACGACAAATGGCAACTAAATCTCAAATAGCAAAATCTCTTAAAAAACCAAAATTTTCAACCCGAATTGTTCGGAGATGTTTTAAGTGCGGTAGAAAAAGAGGATACTTTCGTCATTTTGGATTATGCAGGATTTGTTTTCGGGAGATGGCAAACCAAGGTCTAATACCGGGAGTTAAAAAATCGTCATGGTGAAATTTTCAACTTTTAACCCCCAATTTTTAAATAATTTTTAATACCAATTATTTTTATGGATCCAATTTCAGACATGTTAACTTCAATAAGAAACGGCTTAATCGTTAAACATCCAACGGTTGAGATTCCATTTTCCAATTTAAAATATGAAATCGCTAAAATTTTAAAAAGAGAAAAATTGGTTGAAAAAATAGAAAGAAAGGGAAAAAAAGAAAAAAAAACAATTCAAATTACCTTAAAATATAAAGATAAAACGTCAATTATTTCTAATTTAAAAAGAATTTCCAAACCAGGTCAAAGAATCTACCAGACCCATAAAGAGATAAAACCAGCAAAAAAAAGGTACGGAATAAAAATAATTTCTACCTCAAAAGGAGGATTAATAACTAACAAAGAAGCAAAAAAACAAAAATTAGGAGGAGAGGTGCTTTGTGAAATATGGTAAAGTCGCTCGGCAGGGCTGATTCGGGTGACACGCAGTCAGCTTTAATAGTAAGAGAAAGTTATTCCCGCTGCTGCTATTTCTCGCCGAGCCTCACCAGTCTTAAAAAAATTTCAAATCTTTCCGGGGCTCGGCTGCGAAGTGTCACCCTCATATCCCTGCCTCGCTTAAATCTTTTCGGGGCTCGGTTGTGAATATCCCTGCCTCGCTTAACTCGCTTAAATTTTTATGTCAAGAATAGGAAAAAAACCAATACCAATATTAAAAGGGCTTCAAATAAAAATTGAAGACCAGAAAGTCATTATTAAGGGCCCAAAAGGCGAGCTTTCTAAAAAAATTCCCCAAGAAATTAAAATTGAAATCAAAAATAATAAAATTTTCGTTACACCTAAAATTGAAACCAAAAGAACCAACCCTTTTTGGGGTTTAACCCGGGCGCTTCTTTTTAATGCGATTAAAGGAGTTAGCGATGGTTATGAAAAAAAATTGCAAATAGAGGGTTTGGGTTATCGGGCAGGACCGGAGGGTGAAAACTTAATTTTGCAAATTGGTTTTACCCATCCGGTTAAAATAGAATCACCAGAAGGAATTAAATTTTCAGTTGAAAAAAATATCATTACTGTTTCTGGCATAGACAAAGAATTAGTCGGTCAAATGGCTGCCAAAATCAGAAAAGTTCGGCCCCCCGAACCCTATAAAGGAAAGGGAATCAGATATTTGGGAGAGATAGTAAGAAAAAAAATGGGTAAAAAAGCAGTCCAGTCCAAATAAAAAACAAGTAAAAACATTATTATCTTGAAAAAAGAAAAAAAACGAACAAAAATTCACAAAAAAATAAGAGTTCAAATTTCAGGAACAAATAAAATTCCACGACTTTGTGTTTTTCGCTCATTAAAACATATCTATGCCCAATTAATTGATGATGAAAAAGGAAAAATTTTAGTTTCAAGCAGCGATTTAGAACTTAAACAAAAAACAACAAAGGGCAAAGAAAGCAAGCCTTCTTCTTCCGCTGAACCTGACGATAGGAAGGTGGGGCGTGAGAAGAGAACAGAGTTCTCTTCGAATTCCCTCGCTAGCGCTCGGGAGAAAGAAAAAAGGGGGAAAGGGGGAGGAAAAGTAGAAATGATTAAAGCCGGAAAAATTGCCAAGGCCCTTGAGGTCGGTCAATTAATTGCCCAAAAGGCCTTATTAAAAAAAATTGATAAAGTAGTATTTGACAGGGCGGGATATAAATATCACGGCAGGGTTAAGTCCTTGGCCGAGGGAGCGAGAGAAGCAGGCCTCCGTTTTTAAATTTCTAATTTCTAATTTCTAATTTCTAAAATGATGAGAGAAAAATTTCAAAGAGTTAAAGAAGAAAAACCTAAAGACGAATATGAGTCCAAGCTATTGGATTTAGCCAGAGTTTCCCGCTCAACGACCGGAGGAAAACGGCTTCGATTTCGGGCCGTCGTAGTAGTCGGAAATAAAGCTGGTAAAATTGGATTAGGAGTGGCCAAAGCAGCCGATGTTGCTCAGGCCGTGGAAAAAGCAACTCGCTTGGCAAAAAAACATTTAATTGAAATTCAAATTATTAAAGATACTATTTCTCATCAAGTTGAAGCTAAATTTGGCGCGGCAAAGGTCTTGCTCAAACCTCAGAGAAAGGGAGGGGGGTTGGCAGCCGGAGGAACAATAAGGGTAGTTTGTGCCTTGGCCGGAATAAAAAATATTTCTTCAAAGGTCTTAGGAAGAACCAGAAATAAATTAAATAATGCCCAAGCAACCATTAAAGCCCTAAAAATGCTGAAAATTTCTAATTCCCAATGACTAATGTCTAATCAATGTCTAATGCTAAAATGTCTAATGCCTATATTTTAGTCATTTGGTCATTAGTCATTGGGAATTGATTAGAAATTAGAAATTAGTCATTAGTCATTCACCATTATGCAGCTACATAATTTACATCCAATCCATAAAATGAAAAAACCGAAAAGAGTAGGTCGGGGAGGCAAGAAGGGCACCTACTCCGGTCACGGCATAAAAGGTCAAAGAGCTCGGGCCGGCCGGAAATTAAAGCCGATAATTCGGGAATTAATAAAAAGATATCCAAAATTAAGAGGATACAAATTTAAATCAAAAATCAAAAATCAAAAATCAAAAATTGTGATTTTGAATTTAGAAACCTTGGAGAAAAAATTTAATTCCGGAGAAAAAATTAATCCAAAAATATTGACAGAAAAGAAAATTATTGCTGAAATAAAAGGAAAGATGCCAAAAGTTAAAATTTTAGGGAAAGGAGAAATAACTAAAAAATTAATTATTGAGGGTTGCGAAATATCTAAATCGGCCAAAGAGAAGATTGAAAAAACCGGCGGCATAGTGAAAATGTCTAATTTCTAATGTCTAATTTCTAATCAATGTCTAATGCCGAAATGTCTAATGCCTAATTATTTTTTTGTCATTTTGTCATTAGTCATTAGGAATTGATTAGACATTAGAAATTAGACATTAGTCATTTTAAGGTATGTGGTATCAAAAACTCATTCAAATTTTTAAAATACCGAGCTTAAGAAATAAAATCCTTTTTACCTTAGGAATTTTGGTAATTTTTAGGATAATGGCAAATATCCCCATACCGGGAATAAATATTGAAAACTTAAGGGCATTTTTTGGAGCCGGTCAGTTTCAATTTTTGGGCTTGGCTAATCTGTTTATTGGCGGAACCCTTGACCGTCTTTCAGTCATAATGTTGGGATTGGGACCATATATTACGGCTGTTATTATTTTACAACTTCTGACCATGATTTTTCCTCAACTTGAACGTCTTTACAAAGAAGAAGGAGAGGCCGGTCGTCAAAAATTTAATCAATACGGAAGATTGTTAGCCGTGCCCTTATCTTTTTTACAGGGATATGGAATGCTTTCTTTACTGCAAGCCGGAGCCAATCCAGTAATTGAACATCTTTCACCTTTTTTGCTTTTAACCTCTCTTCTAACAATTACGGCTGGCACTTTGTTTTTAATGTGGTTGGGTGAGTTAATTTCGGAAAAAGGAATAGGAAACGGTATTTCTATTTTAATTTTTGCCGGTATTATCTCTATTTTTCCGGCTAATGTTGGTCAAATCTATCTTGGCTGGGAGGCGGCTAAAATCCCCACATATTTTTTCTTTTTTGCCATGGTTTTGTCTATTATTGCCGGCGTGGTTTTAATTAACGAAGCCAAAAGAAATATTCCGGTTTCTTATGCCAAAAGAGTAAGAGGAAATCGTCTTTACGGCGGGGTTTCCACTTATTTACCCCTAAATGTTAATCCGGCCGGCGTAATGCCTATAATTTTTGCTTTATCGGTTTTAACTTTTCCAATGATGATTACTGGTTTTTTAAGAGAAAAAGAAGGTCTTGTCGGAACCCTTGCGGCAAGTATAGGAAATTTTTTTGATCCTCAAATAAATCCATGGGGTCAGGCAATTTTTTATTTTTTATTAGTTTTTGTTTTCACTTATTTTTATACGGCCGTTACCTTTGACCCTAAAAACATTGCCAAAAATCTTCAAAAAATGGGTGGTTTTATTCCCGGTATCAGGCCGGGAAGTTCAACCGCCAGTTTTTTATATTATGTTTTAAATCGGGTTTTGTTGATTGGGGCTATTTTTTTAGGAACAATTGCTATTTTGCCCTCAATTGTTGGTGAAATAACAGGAGTTATGGTTTTCCAATTTTTAATCGGCGGAACAGCTGTTTTAATTATTGTTTCGGTTGTTTTAGAAACAATGCGTCAGATTAATGCCCAGCTTCAAATGCACGAATATGAAACTTTCTAAAAATCAAAATCTAAAGGTGCTTATTATTTTAGGTCCGCCGGGTTCGGGTAAGGGAACGCAGGCTAAACTACTTGCTGAAAAATTTAGATTAGAATATATCGGAAGCGGTGATGTTCTTCGTGCCCGGCAAAAGATAAGTGATTTCACCGGGAAAAAACTCATTAAAGTTATGGGAAAAGGAGAATTGGTTCCCAGTTTTGCCGTTTCTAAAATTTTGGGAGACGAATTAGAAAAATTAAAAAAACGTCCAAAAATTAATGGGTTTGTTTTGGATGGCTGGACCAGAATACTTATTGAAGCTATCCTGGCAGATGAAGCTTTGAATTGGTATGAATGGGGTAAAAACGTGAAAGTTATTCTTATTAATATTTCAAGAAAAGAATGTTTTAATCGATTAACTAAAAGAAGGCAATGTAAAAAATGTGGTAGACCTATTCCTTGGATTGGAGAATTTAAAAAACTTAAAAAATGTGACAAATGCGGGGGAGAATTTATTATTAGACCCGATGATAAAATTGAATCTATAAAAGAAAGATTGCAAGAGTATAAGAAAAAAACAATACGGGCAATAAAATATTACAGGAAACAAGGAAGGTTAATTGAAATAAATGGTCAGCAAAGCATTGAAAATGTTTTTAAAGATATCTTAAAATCTCTATAAGGGAGAAGAGAAGAATGGTTCCAATAAAAACAAAAGAGGAAATTGAGGTAATGACAGAGGGCGGCAGAATTCTGGCAAAAATTATGAAAGAATTGGAAAGACAAGTAAGGCCGGGAATTAAAACAAAAGAATTAGACAATTTTGCCAAGAATCTGATTTTTAAATATGGAGGAAAATGTTCGTTTGAGGGATATCAAGGATTTCCAACTTGCCTTTGTACTTCAATTAACCAGGAGATTGTTCATGTCGCGCCCTCGGCTCGTCAACTGAAAGAAGGCGATATTATTTCTCTTGATTTGGGGATTTTCTATAAGGGTTTTCACACCGATATGGCAATTACCATTCCGGTTGGAAAAGTTGTTCCCGAAGTTCAACGGTTTATCAGGGTGACAAAAAAGGCCTTAAAGCGCGGCATTAAAAAAATTCGGCCCGGCAATACTTTTGGCGATATTGGAAACACCATCCAAAGATATGTTGAGAATCAGGGTTTTAATATTGTCAGAGACCTTTGCGGTCACGGAATTGGCAGAGAAATCCACGAAGACCCAAAAATACTTAACTACGGTAAAAGAAGGACCGGGCCCGAGCTTGTCGAAGGCATGGTTTTTTGTTTAGAACCAATGATTACGATGGGCGGCTGGAAAATCAAAAAATCAAAAGACGGTTTTGGTTTTGAAACCCAAGACGGGTCTCTCTCGGCCCATTTTGAACATACAATTACTGTCACCAGAAATGGAGCCAAAATTTTAACTATATGAAGAAAATTAAATTTCCATTCTCGCCTCGTCTTGGCCGGCTCAATAGTCGATGAAGATAAATCTTCATCTCCGCCCCTTCGCTGTGACGCTTGGGTAGTTGAAGGAAATTTGTATCAAACAATCAATGAAAAAGATATTAGTTGTTGCCAATTGGAAATGTAATCCGGCAACTCTAAAAGGAGCTAAGCTCCTTTTTAATTCAACAAAGAAGGGGATTAAGGGCATAAAAAATGTAGAAGTTGTTATTTGCCCACCATTTGTTTATTTACCGATTTTGTCATCAGTCATCAGTCATCAGCCATTGGTCAAATTGGGCGCTCAGGATTGTTTTTGGCAAGAAAAAGGCGCCTTTACCGGGGAAATTTCTCCAGCAATGCTTAAAAATTTAGGAGTGGACTACGTAATAATCGGTCATTCCGAAAGAAGAAAATATCAGAAAGAGACCGATGAAATGATTAATAAAAAACTAAAGGCCGCCCTTAAACAGGGATTAAAACCAATATTATGCATTGAGAACGTTTCTCAAATACCGAAATTCTTAAAAAAACGAGGCGATTTTAGCGGTCTTACTGAAAAAGAATTATCAAGTTTAATTATTGCTTACGAACCAATTTCTGCTATTGGAACCAACAAGCCCTGCAGTATTGATAAGGCAAAAAAAATAAGAATTACTATTGAGGAAAAATTAAATAAAAATATCCCCATTCTTTACGGCGGAAGCGTTAATTCTGAAAATACTGTCGGTTATATCCGAGAAGCCGGTTTTTCCGGTCTTTTACTCGGGGGCGCCTCTCTTAATATTCAAGAATTTTTTCAAACCCTGAAAAATCTTAACCTAGTTTGACTTTTCAGGAAAAATTTGTTATTTATTATTTATGAATAATTTTTCAGAAGGTTTTTTTTATAATCCCAGTCAAGGGAATTTAAGATTCAATCAGATGATTGGGGAAATTTTAAATTATATTAATGAAAAACCGGAAAAATTTTACGATATTATTGTTGGTTGTGATTCTTCTTCTGGTCAAGAACCCAATTTTCCTTTAGCAGTGGTGATTTTAAGAAAAGGGGAGGGCGGACGTTTTTTTCTTAAAAAAATTAATTATAAAAATCGAAGGTTTTATAATTGGAAAACAAGGGTTTTAGAAGAAGTTTTATTATCATGTGAATTAGCCCTCTATTTGAAAGAAAATTTGTCAAAAAAATTAAAAACCATTTCTGAACCAATAGATTATCAATTTCGCTACATTCATGCCGATATTGGCAAAAATGGTTTAACCCGGGAAATGATAAAAGAAATAACGGGACTGATTAAAGGTAGCGGTTTTGAACCAAAAATTAAACCCGAGGCATTTGCCGCTGCCACAGTAGCCGACCGTTTCTCATAAACATTTTATTTATAATTAAATAATGAAATGGTTTTTCCCAAGGAAAAAAGAAAAAGAATTTTTTGTCAGTTTGGATATTGGCAGTCAGGCGATAAAATCTCTAATTTTTAAAAAAGAAAAAGAGAAATTTTTTATTTTAAAAAGCTTTTTGGAATATTTTGAAAAAGATGAGGATTTAGAAATAGAGATTATTAAAAAAAATCTTTCTTTTGCCGCGGCTTGGATAAAAGAAGAGAAAGGAAAAATAAAATCCTTAATTATTGGTTTACCCCCTCATGCTTTAAAAGAGAAAATTTATCATCAGTTTTTAATCAGAGAAAGCGAAACAGAGATTATTAAAGAAAAAGAAAAAAATGAAATTTATCAAAAAATTTTTCAAAGAACCAAAAAACAAGTTTCTCAAAAATTAGCCGGGGATTTTGGAATTTTACCGGAAGATTTCCATTTTCTTTCTTTAAGAGTTTTAGAAATAAAAATTAATGGCTATGAAATACCAGTTTTGGAAGGATATCAAGGAAAAAATTTGGAGTTTAAAATTTTAGCCGCCTTTTTACCCAAGGTCTGTTTTGAAAACCATCAAAAAATTTTCAAAGAATTAAATTTTCGCGGAGAAGAAGGTTTATCTTATTTGAGCCAAACCCAGGGATTAATTTCTTTTGTTGAAAACAATGAAAGGTCAGACGGCATTTATCTTGATATCGGCGCCAAACTAACCAAAATTTTTATTTTTAAAAACAAAAAAATAGAAGCGCTTGATGAATTTCCAGTCGGGGCGAATTTTTTTGACGAAAAGCTTTCTCAAAAATTGGCAATGAGGTTAAAGGAAGCCAGAATTTTAAAAGAAAAATATTCAAAAAAACTTTTAAGTTTAGAAACAACCAACAAAATTAAAGAGTTTTTTTCTTTTGAAAAAAATGAATGGTTTAAAAATCTTAAAATAAAATTGGCAGAAATGACCCAAATAAAAATTTTTCCCTCAACCATTTTTATTTTTGGCGGAGGAAGTCTACTTGAAGAAATCAAAGAAATTTTAGAAAATGGCGATTGGCAAGAATTTTTTTTCATAGATGGACCTAAGGTAAAATTCATTTACCCGAGCGCAGCGAAGGGTGGAGATGAAGGCGAAGCCCTCAGCGACTACCCGAGCGCAGCGAAGGGTGGAGATGAAGGCGAAGCCCTCAGCGACTACCCGAGAGCAGCAAAGGGTGGAGATGAGGGCGAGGCCCTCAGCGACTACCCGAGCGCAGCGAGGGGCGGAGAAGAAGGAATCTTCTTCGACTATTCGGAAAATTTTAAAAACATTGAGAAAATAAACAAAAAAGATTTTAATAATCCTCAATATACCCCCAATTTTTTATTCCTTCTTGATTATGAGAAAAAAACCTAAAAAAATTATTGATATTTTTCCACCCAAAACACCTTTTTTTGAGGAAAATGAAACAACGGCTTCATCAGATTTGAGAAAAAAAATAAAAAATGGGTTAAAATTTTTGGCTCGGTTTTTGTTTTTTTAATAATTACTGCTTTTTCCCTTCATTTTATTTTTTCCAAAGCCGAAATTATAATTTGGCCGGAAACAGAAAGATTGAATTTTAAAAAAGAAGTTAGGGTGGTCGAAGAAGAAATATCGGTTCCAAGCCCCCTTAAAGAAAAAATTATTCCAGCCAAAATTTTAGAAAGAGAAGACACTTTTAGCCAGGAGTTTTCTTCTACTGGCAGGGTTTTGAAAGAAGGAAGGGCTAAGGGTTTTATTCGGGTCTACAATAACCACTCAACCTCTCCTCAGGTTTTAGTGGCTAACACTCGTTTTGTTTCCGGTGATGGAAAGTTATTCCGCTCAATTAAAAGAGAAAGAATTCCGGGTCAAAAATGGGAAGGGGGAAGATTAGTTGCCGGATTTATTGATATTGAAGTAATAGCCGCTGAGGCTGGTCAAGAATATAATATTGGTCCGTCTAATTTTTCTATTCCAGGACTGGCCGGTACCCCGCTATTTTTTGCTCTTCATGGCCAATCTTTCCAGCCAATGGAGGGTGGTTTTAGGAAAAAAGTGGCTCAAGTAACTAGTCAAGATTTAAAGGAGGCGGAAAATATCTTAACGGAAAAATCAAAACAAAAAAGTAAAGAATCCCTCAAATTAGAAATCCCTTCGGGTTTATCTTTACTCAATCAGGCAATTTCCCAAGAGATTATTAGCAGTTCTTTTTCAAAAAAAGCCGGCCAGGAAGCAGAGTCCTTTACTTCTGAAGTCAAAATTAAAACCAAGGGATTGGCTTTTCAAAAAGCGGAACTTGAAAAATTCATTCAAAAACATATTGAAGAAAATTTACCAGCCGATAAACTTTTTCTTAAAGAAAGTTTAAATTTTAATTCTACTCTCAAATCGGTTAATTTTGTTGAAAACGAAATGATTTTAAGTTTGGAGGTTGGGGGCAAAATTTTTCCGGTAATTGACAAGAATTTTATTAAAAAAGAATCAATCGGCAAATCAATCCAAGACATGAAATTGTTTTTGAAAGAACAACCGGAAATTAACAAAATTGAAATTAAAACATTCCCTTTTTGGCTTCAAAGAATCCCGGCCGATTTTGAACGAATTAAAATTAGTCTAAAGTTTGACCCCGTTAAATAGACCCTTTGGTCTAAAATCTTTCAGATTTTATTTAACTGGGTTGACCCCGTTAAATAGACCCTTTGGTCTAAAATCTTTCAGATTTTATTTAACTGGGTTGACTAATTTTGAGATATTTGTTATTTTATTAACAGATAGATGAATCAAAATAAAAAAAATATAATAAGAAAGAGCGGAATGGTTTTTGAGACCTTACCCAATGTCAATTTTAGAGTCAGGTTTGACGATGGACAGGAATCCCTTTGCCATTTAGCCGGAAAATTAAAAATTTATAAAATTAAAATTTTGCCCGGAGACAGAGTGACGGTAGAAATAAATCCCTCTGATACAAAAAGAGGAAGAATAGTATATCGTGGCCGCTGAAATAACGTTGATAACTAGGCTGAATAGACGTTGAAAATATATCAGCTTAAATCAGCGGAAGAGGTCGCCGAAGGCGACCGACTAATTTTTCACGAAGTGAAAAAATGAAGGTACAGTCATCAATTAAAAAAATTTGCCAAAAATGTAAAATCGTTCGTCGAAAAGGACGACTTTATGTAATTTGTGAAAACCCAAAACATAAACAAAGACAAGGGTAAGGGGAAAATGGGGTCAACTCTATTTTACGCTAACTAATGTTAGCGAAAAGCGTGAAGCGAAAAATGAAAAACCACAACGTAAAATTCAAAACTGGAAATTCGTCAAAGCTAAGCCTTACTTGACCCCTTTACAAGGATTGGGGATTGGGAATAGTAATTTTTGATTGACAAAGGTTAAAAAACTGGATAAAATAGAATTATCATGGCTAATATCACTATTACTGAGACAAAATTAAAAAATTTGTTTAGAGAAACCCTGAAAGAAGTGTTAACTTCGGAATTTATGAAATTGAAGGCGGATTTATTTCCGTTTGTTTCTGAAAAAGAACAGAAAGAAATTGAAAGATTATACAGAAAGCCAACACGCAAAGTTGCTAAAAGCGTCAAATTCAAGATATGAATTGGCAGATAGACCTTCATAGCCGGGCGCTAAGGTTTCTGGAAGTGAATAAAATTTCTCAAAATGAGATTATCGAAATCATAAAGAAAACTCTCAAAAAATTTCAAGGAGAGGATGTAAATATTGATATCGTTAAGATTAAAGGCAAATGGCTCGGGTTTCATAGAATCAAAATCGGCAAATTAAGAATTATTGCCGAATTTAATTTTGAAAGGAAAAGAGTTTATGTTGAAGTCATCGATTGGCGCGGCAGTGCTTACAAATAAAAAAAGAAAATTAAAATAGGAATAAGGTGGTTCGAGGGGACGAAGGGACGAAGAAGCAGCTCTCAAGGGCGGGATTCATTTCAATTCGTAATTCGTTGATTATTTATGCCACGTATTGCCGGGGTGAATATCCCCGAAAAAAAACAAATAGAGATTGCCTTAACCTATATTTATGGGATTGGCTTATCTTTAGCCAAGAAAATTTTAAATGAAGCGAAAATATCATTTTCGGTTAGAGCAAAGGATTTAACGTCGGAAGAAACCAATCGTTTAAGAGAAATTATTGAAAAAAAATATAAAGTTGAGAGCGACCTGAAAAGAGAAATAATGATGAGCATTAAAAGATTAAAAGATATTGGTTGTTGGCGAGGGATTCGTCACCTAAAAGGTTTGCCGGTTAGGGGTCAAAAAACAAAGAAAAATACCAGAACAATAAGAGGAAATATTAGGAAATCCGTTGGCTCGGGCAAAAAACCAGCCCCAACACCAACCTAAATCAACTTAATATGGGGAAAAAACGTATTGTTGCTAAAACCGAACAAGAACTTCTTAAGGAAAGAGAAAAAATAGAAACAAAGATTCAAAAAGAAACAAAAATCGCCATTCCCTCTAAAACCCAAGAGGGGAAAATTTATATTTTTTCTTCATATAATAATACGTTAATGAGCTTAACGGATAAAAAGGGAAATGTTTTATATTGGACGAGCGCCGGCAATATCGGCTTTAAGGGAACAAAAAAAGGCACCCCCTTTGCCGCTTCTAAAACCGGGGAACAGATAATTCAAACCGCCCAGAAAATGGGAATCAAAAAAATTGAAATTTTAATAAAAGGGGTTGGAGCTGGTCGGGATTCAGCCCTTCGTTCAATCGCTGCTCGAGACCTGGAAATTACTTCAATCAGAGACGTTACGCCAATTCCCCATAATGGCTGCCGTCCACCGAAAGTAAGAAGGTTGTAAGGCGGGGCGAAGAGACTTCGTCTCTTCTTCCCCCTCGCTTCGCTCGGGAGGGCGATGTTTATCAGGTATTGATTTATGGAAAATTCAAAATGTAAAATTTGTCGGAGATTGGCAATAAAACTTTTTTTAAAAGGAGAAAGATGTTTTTCTCAAAAATGTCCAATGATTAAACGACCTTATCCCCCCGGTCTAACCGGAAAAAGAAGGAAAAGAACTCTTTCCGAATACGGAAAAGAATTAAAAGAGAAGCAAAAATTAAAAAATTGGTATCATTTAAGAGAACGTCAGTTCAAAAAATATGTCAAAGGAGTTTTAAAAAAAAGAGGTAGGGTTGAAGATCTTGACCTTCTTTTGATTGTGGCACTGGAAACAAGATTAGATAATGTTATTTTTCAATTAGGATTTACTCCTTCTCGTCTTCAAGCCAGACAATTAATAAGCCACGGTCAATTTTTAGTTAATGGTAAAAAAGTCAATATCCCTTCTTATCAAGTAAAGAAAGGAGATAGAATTAATATTTCACTTCAATCGCAGAAAAAAAATATATTCAAAAACCTGCCAACTTTATTGAAAAAACAACGTCTTCCTGTTTGGTTAGAATTAAATCTTGAAAAATTGGAAGGAAAGGTGTTAAGAGTTCCCGCTTTGGATGAAGTAATACCTCCGGCCGAATTATCATCTATTTTTGAATTTTATTCACGTTAAATATCAACACTAATATATCGATATACCAATTATTCATATTATTGGTATAAATTCGTATATTAGTATCACTTTATTATGATACCTCTTTTTCTTAAACCAAAAATTATTGAAAAAAAAGGAAACAAAGCAACATTTGAAATTGAAGCCCTTTATCCCGGTTATGGAGTGACAATCGGCAACTCCTTAAGAAGGGTTTTATTTTCTTCTCTACCAGGAGCAGCTGTTACTCAAATGAAAATTAAAGGGGTCTCTCATGAATTTTCTACTATCCCCGGGGTTTTAGAAGATGTAATTTCTATTATGCTTAATTTGAAACAGATGAGATTTAAAATTTTTAGCGATGAACCCCAAAAAGCGATTTTAAAAATAAAGGGTGAGAAAAAAATAAATGGTTCTGATTTTGAATTACCCAGCCATGTTGAATTAATAAATAAAGATGTTCATATCGCCACCTTAACCGAAAAAAAGGCAGAATTAGAAATGGAAATATTAATTGAAAAAGGAATAGGTTATCAACCGAAAGAATTAAAAAAAAGAGAAAAATTAGAAATAGGGGTAATTCCCCTTGACGCCATTTATAGCCCGGTAAGAAAAGTGGCCTTTAAGGTTGAGAATATGAGGGTTGGAGAAAGAACTGATTTTGATAAACTTAATTTAGAAATTGAAACCGATGGCACTTTAAAACCAGAAGAAGCTCTTTTTCAGGCCTCAGATATTTTGATTAAACATTTTTCTTTAATTTCCGAGACCTTTGCTCCCTCTTTGGTTAAAATTCCCAAAATTCGGGAAAAAACCCAGAGACAAAAGAAAAAAAGTCGGTTAAAAAAACAGGTTCTTTCTAAAAAAGATGAAAAAAAGAAAAAAGGGAAGAAAACTAAATAGAAAAAGAGACCAAAGAAAGGCCTTGTTGAGAAGCTTGGCAAGCTCTCTTTTTTTGAAAGAAAAAATTAAAACAACCGAGGCAAAAGCCAAAGAGGTGCGACCATTTCTTGAAAAAACAATTACCAGGGCCCAAAAAAACAATTTGACCTCGCGAAGATTATTGCTTCAAAAATTTTCACCAAAGGTAGTAAAAAAAATAATAGAAGAAATTGCCCTTAGATATAAAGAAAAAAAGGGCGGCTATACCCGGATTATTAAGTTGGGGCCGAGAAAATCAAACGGCGCCAAAATGGCCATTATTGAATTAATAAAATAATTTTAAATTTCAAATTTTTAAATTATGGAACGTAAGACCCACACCATTGATGCCACTGACAAGGTTTTAGGCAGATTGGCAAGCGAAATTGCCATATTATTGCGGGGTAAGCACAAGCCAGATTTCGTGCCATATAAAGATGTGGGTGATTTCGTGCTGGTTAAAAATGTAGAAAAAATTAAATTAACCGGTAAAAAAATGGAGAAAAAAAAATACTACCATCACTCGGGTTATTTAGGCAGTCTTAAAGAAACTCCATTAAAAATAATTTTTAAGAAAAATCCAGCCAAGGTTTTGAAAATGGCCATTTACGGCATGTTGCCGAAAAACAAATTAAGAGAGAAAATAATTAAAAAATTAAAAATAGAATAAAAATGCCGATAGAAAAAAATAAAAAAACAAAGCTCAATGAAACTATTGCTTCTTCTTGCGCTGAACCTGACGATAGGAAGGTGAGGCGTGAGAAGAGAACAGAGTTCTCTTCGAACGTTGAACCCGACGATAGGAAGGTGGGGCGTGAGAAGAGAACAGAGTTCTCTTCGAACTCCCTCGCTAGCGCTCGGGAAATTGAGAAAAAACCGAAAATAAAAAAAATAGAAAAGACCCCCCCTAAGGAAAAACTGCCTCCGAAAGAGGATAAGAAACCAAAACTTCCACCTAAACCAGAAAAGTATCTTGAAGCAATCGGTCGGAGAAAAACAGCCATAGCCAGAATCAGGATTTTTACCCAGGGAGAAAGGGTTTTTTTGGTTAATGAAAAACCTTATAATCTTTATTTTCCAACCCTTGAACTTCAGCAAATTACTACTGCTTCTTTGGAAAAAATGAAGTGTTTTGATAAATTCCGGATTTTGATTAAGGTTAAAGGTGGAGGAATTCATTCTCAAGCCGAAGCTATCAGACACGGGATTGCCCGGGCTTTAATTTTATTTAACCCCGATTTCAGAAAAAGATTAAAAAAGGCCGGTTATTTAAAACGCGATCCCCGTAAAAAAGAGAGAAAAAAATTCGGCTTAAAGCGCGCCCGCCGCGCGCCGCAGTGGCAAAAACGGTAAATCCGCTCGGCAACGAAGTTTCAGAGTACCGATAGTTCAAATTTCCAGCGAAATTTGACTATCTAAATTCTCGGTCTGTTGTCCCGACTTTGTCGGGAGCCATGCCAACAGACCTGCGAAATTTACTCTGAAACTTATTGCCTCGCTCCTGTTATAAGAATAAATCCGCTCGGCAAGCGCGTAATTATTTTATATGTTAAAGGAACTTATTGATAAACTTTATTTGGATAAAGAAAGAGAAAAAAATGAAAGAAGGAACAAAGAAAGAGCCAAATTTTATATTAGTGAAGCTGGAAAATGTCCGAGAAGTATTTTTTTTAGATTTAAGAAAGCTCCGGCCAAAGAAATTGAAGCTGAAAAATTAAGATTATTTGAGTACGGAAACTATATTCATCAATTAATTTTAAGACCCCTTATCAGTTTAAGGTTAATAAGGGCAACTGAGATTGATATTCCTCCTCAGGAAATAGTTTCCGGCCGGGCCGATGCTATTATCAGCCTTGAAGGAGAACCCTATGTTTTAGATATTAAAAGTATCAGCGGCCGAATGAATTTGGAAAAAATGACAGAACCGAAAATAGAAGATTCTTATCAAATTCAGCTCTATCTCCATTATTTTGGAATTAAAAATTAGTCAATAAACTTTTGATTAATTTTGAAGAATTAAAATCAAAAATTAAAGCAAATATTCTTCCCGAAAGATTATCGGTCTTTCCAACGGGCTGGCAATGTCAATATTGCGAATTTTTTGAAATTTGTAAGTTGGCCGGCGGAAAAAATATTAAATGGGAAGATTTTAAAAAGAAAATTGAAGAAATATAGTCTCTTCTCCGCTGTTTTCAACACAAATTTCAGGGTCGTTTTGCGTTAGAAATGGCTTTCATTTGGGGCTCATCTTGTTGTACAAGACTGGACTTGACAAAAGTTTTTTTAAAAAGTAAAATTTAAAGACAAGTAAAAGAATAAAGAAAACATGGCAAAGAAAACAAAAAAGAAAAAGTGTTGCAGTTGTTGATTATTTTCTTTTTCGGGTAGTAATACCGGGGAAGAAAAACATAAAAAGGAAAGAACCTTGAAAATTGAATCGGAACGGAGTGAATGGTAAATTCACTATCGTTCATTTAGTTTTTTTGAGTTGTCCCGAATGTCCCCTTACGGGGACACCGCTGATATGACGCTGATGAGTACGTTGATTAAAATTCAGCGGAAATCTTTTTTCAGCGCAACTTCAGCGTATTATTGAGGATTTGATCCTGGTCCAGGATGAACGCTGGCGGCGTGGATAAGGCATGCAAGTCGTATGAGTCAGTGCTTCGCACTGACACGCGGATAAACGTAGATTGGCGGTTGCTTTGCAACCGGACGCGGATAAACGCGGATAATTTTTCCGCGTAAATCCGCGTTGCGAGCGAAGCGAGCCCTAATCCGCGTAAATCAGCGTGCCAATGCGGAGCATTGGCTAATGGCGAACGGGTTAGTAACACGTAGATAACCAACCCCTGAGATGGGAATAATTTGTCGAAAGACAAGCTAATACCCAATGATCCGGGAACCGATTTGTGTTTGTAAGTATGGAAATTCCGAGCAGTTCTTACAGATATAAATCGGTTCCTGGTAAAAGGTTCGCAAGAACTGCTTAGGGATGGGTCTGCGGCTTATCAGCTAGTTGGTGAGGTAATGGCTCACCAAGGCGATGACGGGTAGGCGGTGTGAGAACATGACCGCACGGGCCCCACTCCTACGGGAGGCAGCAGCCGAGAATATTGGTCAATGGGCGAAAGCCTGAACCAGCGACGCCGCGTGCTTGAAGAAACCCTTCGGGGTGTAAAGAGCTTTTCTGGAGGAAGAACCCTGCCCCCTATGCTCGTGACTAAGTTTATCTAGTTTCATTATCTTTTTTTAACGTGGTGAATTAGATAGCTTTGGTGATGAGCCTAGGGGGCGGGGTGACATTATTCCAGGAATAAGGGGGTGCTAACTCTGTGCCAGCAGCAGCGGTAATACAGAGCCCCCAAGCGTTATCCGGATTTATTGGGCGTAAAGAGTCTGTAGGCGGTTTGGTAAGTCTAGGGTTAAAAACTTCGGGCTTAACCTGAAGAGTGCCCTAGAAACTACTTAACTAGAGGCCGTTAGGGGCTGATGGAATGGTCGGTGTAGGGGTGAAATCCGTTGATATCGACTGGAACCCCAAAAGCGAAGGCAATCAGCTGGAACGGATCTGACGCTGAGAGACGAAAGCGTGGGGAGTAAAAAGGATTCAAGAGGATACTCGAGAATAAAAGACATCGCATACCGCGGTTTGATTCTCGAAGTTTTTGGATCCCTTCCTTGTCTTGGAGGAAGAAATAATCTGGCTATATGCTGGAAAACCTGTGTATCTAGAGCTACTTATATGTTATAATTATTATATTAATTATCTCTTTAAGTGACAAAGCTACTAGTGCAGACAATCAGCAGGAAACCGCAGCACATAAAGCATCATGTGTTCGGGATCCTCAGAGACTATATGCCAGATATCTCAAAACAGATAAGTAAAGACCTTGCTTCTCTATTGGCAATATTATTTACTGATGGGTGTGTTTCTCCTAAAAAGAAAAATAGTTGGAGGATTTATTTTTCGAACTCGTCAGAAATTCTCATTCAACTATTTCGAGATTGTATGGTGAATATATTTGGACTGGATAAAGAACGGATAAGAATTGGCATAATTACAGATGGATTTTATAGAGCAGTTGTCAATTCAATTGAGATAAAGATATAGTCCGACCTCTACGGCGACGTAGAGAGATAGACAGAAATGCTCTATCCCTCCTCCGCTTACGGAGGAAAGTAACAAAAGTGAGATACCTTTGTAGTCCACGCTGTAAACGATGGACACTAGCTATTTGAAGTGTCGACCCTTCAAGTGGCGAAGCTAACGCGTTAAGTGTCCCGCCTGGGAAGTACGGCCGCAAGGCTAAAACTCAAAGGAATAGACGGGGACTCACACAAGCGGTGGATCATGTGGCTTAATTCGATAACAAGCGAGGAACCTTACCAGGGCTTGACATTCCACTAAAATTCCGTTGAAAAATGGAACTACCCACAAGGATAGTGGAACAGGTGCTGCATGGTTGGTCCCGCCCTCTATGCTCGTAGAATAATAGTAAGCGAAATCAATTAGAAATTAAATCTTATTATTCGCTAAATAAAAATTCGACGGGCTTAGAGGGCGGGATACGACCCCTCGTGGAGTAATCCACGATGAAAAACCAGCTCATAACGGTGAAACCCGAGCCCCGCCCCCTGTGCTGTTTAATATTGGTTATATTCTTGATAAAATAGAAGAATATATTATGGAAATAAAAAACTTGAAAAACAGCTTAGGGGGCGGGGTGGGCAACACCGTGGGAAGTGCGAGTACTAATTTTTGTAATTTCTTCTCAAACGAGAAAGACGCTTATATTCTCGGTCTTTGGTGCGCTGACAGTTATTGGTGGGCAAGTTCAGTAGGATTAAGTAATACCAACCCTGATTTAATTGAAATGTTTAGAAAATTTTTGAAAAGAATTTTTCCAAAAAACAGAATAAAGTTTAACCGGAACCATTTATTCGTAAATAGTCGTCCATTATTGAGAGAATTTAGAAGAGCTAAAGCTAATTTAGAAAGTTTAAAGAAAGAGAAAGAGAATATAATAAAAGCCTATTTCGCTGGCAGATTCGATGGAGATGGTTCAATTGATAAAAACTTACGGAATGATTGTCGGATTGTTTATGGGAGAGAAGGTGAAGCTGAGAAAGATAAAGAGCTTCTTAAAAGAATTGGCATTAGTAATGTAAGAGTTTATTACTACAAAACTGCGAAAACATTTTGTCTTTATATTTCTCGTTATGAGGTGAAAAAATTTTTGGAAAGTATTTTACCCTATTCAGTGAAGTTACAAAAATTAGTACTCGTACCCCGTAGAGACTTAACTCTTGCTAGGGTTAAGAGAGTTAAATGATGGTACAACCCATCATTAAACGCTGGTCCCGTACTAAATACGGGAAATGGTATAGTCCATACCATAAGTAATTATGGAGAAATATGGTCGTCAGCAGGTGCCTTGAGGTGCTTCCTTAAATGGGGAAACCTGCGCAACCCCTATCCCGCGTTACAAGTGTCGCGGGAGACTGCCTCGCCCTCTATGCTTTATGTATTTATTTTAAATTGAAGTTATAGAGCCTAGAGGGCGGGGAGGAAGGTGGGGATGACGCCAGATCAGCGTGACCCTTTGATGCCCTGGGCTGCACACATGATACAATGGTAGTTACAAAGAGTTGCCAAGGCGTAAGCCGGAGCTAATCTCATCAAAAGCTACCTTAGTTCGGATTGAGGTCTGCAACCTGACCTCATGAAGCCGGAATCGCTAGTAACCGTGAATCAGCCACGTCACGGTGGAGAATAGCCGAAACCTCGCCCTCTGCGCTTTATTTATTAAATGAAGTTATAGAGTTTAGAGGGCGGGGTTAAGCTGAGCTCAGTGAGAAGGCGTAAGTCGTAGATGTAAACTACTTGTTGCGACCTTTTAGGAGTAATCCTAAAAGAAAATTACGAAGTAAAAACAAAGTATTGAGAAGAGAACAAAATTCTCTTCGAATTAAATCTTATCTTCTTGGAGCATTACACGATGGAACATTCAGAGGATGATGATATAGTCCATGCTCTATAGCGATATAGGGAAAAACATGAACAAGGCACGGGTAGGGGAACCTGTCCGTGGATTATTGTTGGTTTGCGAGAATTCTCAAACTAACCTTAGGGTGTTGATCTTATCACCTTAAAACGAGATCCGGGACAACTCCAAAAAACTAACAAATTCACCCCATTAGAAATTTTGTCTTGAGAATAACCCTTTTTTAAAATTAATAATCGGATTTGTGCCCTAAAAACTGCTCAATTTAGGGTTTTTTGTAGTTTTATGAAAATTAAAAACTTCAGCAAGTCAAAAATTTCTTTTCCCCTTTCTCATTTGTTAATTCTTCAAAAAGAATGCTGGCAGAAATTTTGGCAAGAGGATTTAAAAGAACTTTTTTCGGAAATCTCGCCAATTAGAGATTATAGCGGAAAAGAATTGGAACTCTGGTTTTTAGATTATAAATTAGACGAGCCAAAATATAAAACCGATTTGGAGGCAAAACAAAACAGCGACTCTTATGAGGTTAACCTGAGGGTAAAAACCAGATTAATTAATCTGAAAACTAAAGAAATTAAAGAACAAGAAGTTTTTTTTACCGATTTCCCCTTAATGACTGAAAGGGGAACTTTTATTGTTAATGGAGTGGAAAGAGTGGTATTTTCTCAACTAATTCGCTCTCCGGGCGTTTTTTTTACGGCTGAAAATGTTTTGGGAAAAAATTATTTCGGAGCAAAAATAATTCCCAATCGGGGCGCCTGGCTGGAATTTGAAACCGATGGCTCGGGCTTTATCGGAGTTAAAATTGACAGAAAAAGAAAAATTCCAGCCACCACTCTTTTACGGGCTTTTGGAATAGAAGAAAAATCAATGAAAGAAATTTTTCAGGATGTTGATATTGACCCGGAAATAAAATATCTTGAAGAAACGTTTTCCCGCGATATTACCCACAATCAATCAGAAGCCCTGATTGAAATTTACGACCGACTAAGGCCCGGGGACTTGGCTACACCTGATACGGCCCGAGAATTAATTGAAAATATGTTTTTTAATTTTAACAGATATGATTTGTCAAAAGTAGGGAGGTGGCGGATGGGACAACGTCTTGACGTTGAAATCAAAAACTTGCCCGGTATTACCTCGCCCTTTTCCAAAGGAGTGGGGCTGGTGCGGGGTCAAAAATCCTCAAAGGATCCCACTCTTAAGTTGAGGGCCGGTCCAACAGGCCAGGCAAAAATCAAAAATAACGACGAAGAAATCACAACGAAAGATAGGGTTTTGAAGCCAGAAGATATTGTGGCGGTAATGCGCCAAATTATTAAATTAAACAATGACCCTGAGGGGAAGCCGGACCAGATTGACCATTTGGGAAATCGCCGAGTCCGACTTTTAAATGAATTATTAATAAACAGATTAAGGGTTGGTTTTATGAGAATAGAAAGAGCTGTCAAAGACAGAATGTCAACCCTTGATATTTTAAACTTAACTCCATCCCAATTATTCAACCCTCGGCCGATTATGATGATAATTAAAGGGTTTTTCACTTCTTCTCAAGTTGCCCAATTTATGGACAATGAAAACCCTTTGGCTGAATTAGAACATAAAAGAAGGTTATCATCTACTGGACCAGGAGGTTTAGTCAGAGAAAGAGCTGGATTTGAAGTAAGGGACGTCCAGCCGTCTCACTATGGCCGAATTTGTCCCATTCAAACTCCGGAGGGCCCGAATATTGGTTTAGTTGGCTATTTGGCTTCTTTTGCCAAGGTTAATCCTTACGGTTTTATTGAAACACCTTATTTTAAAGTTAAAGATGGCCGGGTTACTCAAGAAGTTCATTATTTTAACGCTTATGAAGAAGAAAAATACAATATTGCTTCTGGTGGAGTATTGACCGACGAAAAAGGAAATATAATTGCCGATAAAGTTGAGGCCAGAATAAAAGGGGAGCCGGGTTTGATTGAAAAAAATAAAATTGATTTTATTGATGTCTCTTCTGAGCAATCCATTTCTATTTCTACTTCCCTTATTCCTTTTTTACAAAACAATAATGCTAATAGAGCCCTAGTGGGTTCCAATACTCAAAGACAGGCCATTCCTTTAATCAAACCGGAGGAACCTTTAGTGGCTACCGGAGTGGAAGAAACAATAGCGAGAGATTCGGGTCAAATAATAATTGCCGAGGAAGATGGTTTGGTTCAAGAAGTTGATGCCGCTCATATTGTTGTAAAATCAGAAATCAAAAACCAAAAACCAAAAACCTATAATTTAAAGACCTTTATCAAAACCAATCAATATACTTGTTTTCACCAGAAGCCCATAGTTGAAAAAGGTCAAAAAATCAAAAAAGGCGATATTTTAACCGATGGAGCGGCTATTAAAAACGGGAAATTGGCTTTGGGCAAAAACATTTTAGTCGCTTTTATGCCCTGGCGGGGAGGCGGTTTTGAAGATGCAATTTTAATTTCTGAAAAATTGGTTAAAGAAGATGTTTTCACTTCAATTCATATTGAAAATTTTACCTGTGATATCAGAGAAACAAAATTGGGACCAGAAATTACCACAGCCGATATTCCCAATGTTTCCGAAGAAAAATTAAAGGACTTAGACGAAGAAGGAATTATCAGAATTGGAGCGGAAGTTAAAGATAATGATATTTTGGCTGGTAAAATTTCTCCCAAAGGAGAAAGCGACTTAACATCCGAAGAAAGATTACTTCGGGCTATTTTTGGCGAAAAAACCAGGGAAGTAAAAGACACTTCTTTAAAAATGGAACATGGGAAAAAGGGGAGAGTGGTCGGAGTAAAAATTTTTTCCCGGGAACTCGGTCATAAATTAGAACCCGGCATAATAAAAAAAATAGAGGTGGAGGTGGCTGAAATCAGAAAAATTAAAGCAGGAGATAAATTAATCGGTCGGCATGGCAACAAAGGGGTTATTTCTAAAATTCTACCAGAAGAAGAAATGCCTTTTTTAGAAGATGGCACTCCGGTTGATATTATTTTAAATCCAATGGGCGTTATTTCCAGAATGAACATCGGTCAAATTTTAGAAACCCATTTGGGTTGGGCAGCCAAAAAAATGGATTATATTGCCATTTCCCCTAGCCTTAATGGGGCAGAAGAATCCGATATTAAAAAAGAGCTTATTCGAGCCGGTTTGCCCCAAAACGGTAAAGTTACTTTATATGATGGCTGGACAGGTCTTCCCTTTTCGGAAAAGGTAACGGTTGGCTATATGTTTTTAATGAAACTTATTCATATGGTTGATGACAAAATTCATATGAGGTCAATTGGTCCCTATTCTTTAATTACTCAGCAGCCCTTGGGAGGTAAGGCTCAATTTGGCGGTCAACGTTTCGGTGAAATGGAGGTCTGGGCTTTAGAGGGTTATGGCGCAGCTCATACCCTACAAGAAATGTTAACCATCAAATCAGATGATGTTTTGGGCCGGGCGGCAACTTATGAAGCAATTCTAAAAGGAGAAAAAATAAAAACCCCCAATGTTCCTTCCTCTTTTAATTTATTGGTTTCAGAATTAAAATCACTGGGATTGAATGTAGAAGTCAAAGAGAAACCAAAAGAGCAAAGCTCTTAAATGTCTAATTCCTAATTGACCTAATGTCTAATCAATGTCCAATGCCTAATTATTTTTTTAGTCATTTTGTCATTAGTCATTAGGATTTGATTAGAAATTAGAAATTAGAAATTTTCATTTATGAGAGTAGAAGATTTAAAAACCATAAGAATAAAATTAGCTTCACCAGAAGATATTTTAAGCTGGAGCCGCGGTGAGGTGACAAAATCAGAAACAATAAATTATAGAACCCAGAAATCCGAGAAAGACGGTCTTTTTTGTGAAAAAATTTTTGGACCGGAAAAGGATTACGAGTGTTATTGCGGTAAATACAAAAGAATCCGCTATAAAGGAGTGGTTTGTGACCGTTGCGGGGTGGAAGTAACGAAATCTCAAGTTAGGCGGGAAAGAATGGGTCATATCAAATTAGCCAGAGTAATTTATTTTACGGCTTACATTATTACCAGGGTCTCTGGGGAGGCGAAAAAGAAAATTTTGGAAAAAATTGAGAAAGAATACAAATTAAAGCTCAAAGAGCAAAGCTCAAAGCGCAAAACTAAAACTAAAAACTTAAAACTTAAAAAACCAAAGCTGGGAGAATTAAAGTCGGCGAGGGATAGGGCGTTCGAGGAGGTGTTGTCAATTAAACCCCTGAAGGTTTTATCTGAGATGGAGTATCAAGACTTATCTTTAAAATACGGCGAAGTTTTTGAAGCCGGTACTGGCTCGGAGACCCTAAGGAAAATTTTTGAAAATATTAATCTTAAAAAAGAAATTGAAAAATTAAAAAAAGTTCTGGAAGAAACAAAAACACCGGAAACAAAAAGAAAAATTTTAATAAGATTAAGATTTTTTAAAGGAATGGAGGAAAAAGGAATTAGTCCGGAATGGATGTTTTTAACTGTTTTGCCGGTTTTACCTCCGGATTTAAGACCGATGGTTCAGTTAGACGGCGGTCGATATGCTTCTTCTGACCTGAACGACCTTTACCGAAGGGTTATTAATCGAAACAATCGCTTAAAATATCTTTTAGAAATAGGGGCTCCCGAAGTAATAGTTCGAAATGAAAAAAGAATGCTTCAAGAAGCAGTTGATTCTTTAATTGACAATCCGATGAGAAAAAGAGTGACTACTCAGGCGACAACCGGCGGAAAACGGCCTTTAAAATCTTTAGCCGATATGCTTAAAGGAAAACAGGGCAGATTCAGACAAAATCTTTTGGGAAAAAGGGTTGATTATTCCGGTCGAAGCGTTATTGTTGTCGGTCCGGAGTTAAAACTTCATGAATGCGGCATTCCTAAAAAAATGGCTTTAGAGTTATTTAAACCCTTTATTATCAGAAAACTTCTGGAAAAAGAACTGGCTTTTAATGTTAGGGCGGCTACCAAGTTAATTGAAGAAGAACAAGAGGTGGTTTGGCAATCGTTGGAAGAGGTGGTAAAAGACAAACTTGTTTTATTAAATAGGGCTCCCACCCTTCATCGATTGGGGATTCAGTCCTTTGAACCGCGTTTAATTGAAGGCCAAGCAATAAAACTTCATCCTTTGTTTTGTAAGGCTTATAATGCCGATTTTGACGGTGATCAGATGGCGGTTTACCTTCCTCTTTCCGAAGAAGCCCAAGAAGAATCCAGAAAAATTATGTCATCAAGTTTGAATTTACTGAAACCGGCGACCGGTCCGAAGTCTCTTCGCCCTCCGAAAAATTTTTTGGAAATTTCGAAGAAGCCCTATTGGCTTATGAACATGGTCAAATTGATTTAAGAGCCAAAATTAAAATCAGAATGACTACTAACTTTCTTGAGACAAGCGTCGGCCGGATTATTTTTAATCAGATTCTGCCCGAGGGTTTTCCTTTCCAAAATACGACCATAAAAACCAAAGATTTGGAAAGAATAGTTTCGGGAATTATTAAAGATTATCCCTTGGAAAAAGTTGAAAAAACCTTAGATAAAATTAAAGATTTGGGGTTTGAATATTCAACGCTTTCAGGAGTTTCTTTTGGCATGGACGATTTAATTATTCCGACCCAAAAACCAAAAATCATTGAAGAAGCCGAAAAAGAAATTGAAAAAATTGAATCATATTTTAAGGATGGTTTTTTGACCAAGGAAGAAAAGAAAGACAGGACGATTGAAGTTTGGCAAAGAACAAAATCAGAAATTGAAAAATTAGTCCCTCAAACCCTGTCAGGGGACAGTTCTGTTTTATCTATTATTGAAGCCGGGGCCAGGGGTTCCCTGACCCAATTAACTCAAATGACCGGAATGAAAGGATTGGTGATTAATCCAATGAGTCAAACCATTGAGTTGCCGGTTAAAAATTCTTACAAAGAGGGTTTGAGTGTTTTGGAATATTTTATTTCCACTCATGGCGCCAGAAAGGGAGTGGCCGATACGGCCCTAAAGACCTCAACAGCCGGTTATTTAACCAGACGATTGGTTGATGTTAGTCATGAAGTAATGGTAAGCGAAGAGAGTTGCGGAGACAAACAAGGAATTGAGATTTTTAAAAAAGAGGCAGAGGAAATCGGCCAAAATTTTCTTCAAAAAATCATTGGTCGGGTAATTTTAGACGAGATAAGGGGAATTATAAAAAAGGGAGAAATTATTGATTTAGAGAAAGGCGAGGAAATTATTAAAAAAGGAACGGAAAAAGTAAGGGTTCGTTCTCCTTTAACTTGTAAAACAATCAGGGGTATTTGCCGAAAATGTTATGGCTGGGATTTGGGTTCAAATCAAATGGTTAAATTGGGAACAGCCGTCGGAGTTTTAGCCGCTCAATCGATCGGGGAGCCGGGAACCCAATTAACAATGAAAACCTTTCATATCGGCGGAGTGGCCGGAGGGGTGGATATTACTTCCGGTTTGCCTCGGGTTCAGGAAATTTTTGAACTAAGAATCCCGAAAGGAAAAGCGGAGATATCCAAAGAGGACGGAAAAGTTTTGGAAGTTCTTCAAGAGGGAATAATAAAAATAAAAAATAAAACTCTAAAGTCGGAAATTATTGAATACAAAACTCCAATTAATTTCTCTATCTGGGTGAAACAAGGTGAAAATATTGAAAAGGGTCAACAACTTTGCGAAGGCAGTTTGGACTTAAAAGAATTATTTAAACTGACCAATAAAGAAAAAACTCAGAATTATATTATAAAAGAAATTCAAAAAATTTACGTTTCTCAGGGCGTCGCTATTCACGATAAACACTTGGAAATAATAGCCAGACAAATGTTTTCCCGAATCAAGATTAAAAATCCGGGCGATAGTAATTTCATCTCCGGTGAAATTTTAGAAAAAAGCAAATTCAAGGAAATAAACAATGTCCTTAAAAAAGAAAACAAAAAAATAGCTGTTGGCATTCCCCTTTTATTGGGAATTACCCAGGTGGCTTTAACTACTGATAGTTTTTTATCAGCTGCTTCTTTTCAAGAGACATCGCGGGTCTTAATCAAAGCGGCTTTAGAGGGAAAAGAAGATAAACTCTTAGGAATGAAAGAAAATGTCATCATTGGTCGTCTTATCCCGGCCGGAACCGGCTTTAGAAAATAATTTAAAAGGGTAAAGTCTGAAAAACGGACCTATTTGTTCGTAATTTAGCTTAAAGCATCAGAAGCTCAGCAATCAAGTTTCAAGTCACCGGCTGTTAAAATCCCAGCGAGATTTTACAGCCTGCGTTCTCGGCTTGTTGTCCCTCACTTTGTTCGGGAACCATGCCAACAAGCCTGCGAAAGCTGCCTTGAAACTTATTGCCTCACTTCTGAAATCGGTCCGGGAAATCGAACTTTACCCTTTAAAATGTGGTATTATAAAATCAAATGTTCAATAATGCCCAATAAAAATAAAAAGCCAAAAAAAATACTTCTCAAAAATTCAAAAGAAAAAAGATTTTCTCTTTTTATTTTACCCCAAAACATTAAAAAATGGATGGTAGTGATTTTGATGTTTTTGCTGGCTCTAATTTTAATCCTTTCTTTTTTCAATTTGGCTGGTCCGGGTGGAGAGTTTTTAGTTAAAAATATTTATTTTTTGATTGGAGGAACGATTTTCATTTTTCCCTTGTTTTTAGCCATAGGCGGATTGTTGTTTTTTTATAGTAAAGAAAAAAAATTTTGGGGGCTGTTTCTTTTAGCCATTCTTTTTTTTATTTTTTCTATTTCAGGAACTTTGGAATGTTTAAGACCAGGATATCGGATCGGCGGATATATCGGTTATTTTAGCCGTCCTTTTCTTAAAATTTTCGGTTTTTGGGTAACCCAATTGGTTTTAACCGGTTTTTTCTTTATAGCTGTTTTGATTTTTTGGTATTTATTTTTTCCGCCCTTGTTGGAAAAAGATAAGTTGGAAAAAGGAAAGATTGAAAAAAAGCAAAGTTTGATTAATAAATTAGTCAAAAAAATAATCAAGCAGCCAGAACCGAAGTTTAAAATAAAAGAAATTCTACCGCTAGCCCAACCCAGAGAGGAGGTAAGGACTGGAGTTGAATTAAAACCGGTTGAGCTGAAAACAAAACCATTAATCCAATTAAAGACCTCCGAATATCAGGCTCCTTCCTTAGATTTATTAGAGCCTGAAACCGAAATTCCTAATAGCGGCGATATCGGATTAAATTCAGCCATTATTAAAAAAACATTACAAAATTTTGATATTCCGGTTGAAATGTCAGAAGTTAATATCGGTCCGACCGTTACTCAATATACTTTAAAACCGGCCGAAGGAATAAAACTTTCAAAAATAACCACCCTCTCCAATGATTTGGCTTTGGCTTTAGCCAGTCATCCAATTAGAATTGAAGCTCCTATTCCCGGAAGATCGGTAGTCGGGATTGAAATACCCAATAAACAAAGGGCCCAAGTCAAATTGAGAAATTTAATTGAAAACAGGATTTTTCAGGAAGGACTATCTAATTTAATGATTGTTTTGGGTCGAGATGTTTCCGGAAATCCAGTTTATGCCGATTTGGCCAAAATGCCCCATCTTCTGGTGGCAGGCAGTACGGGCACGGGCAAAACAATTTTTCTAAACTCTTTGATTTTAAGTTTGCTTTTTCGGCCGCCAACCAATTTCAATCATTTTGGGGGACAGCCGGAAATTTTAAGATTTATTTTAATTGACCCAAAAAGAGTGGAGTTTCCGGTCTACAACGATATTCCCCATCTTTTATCTCCGGTAATTTACAATGCCCAAAAAACAGTAAATGCTTTTTCCTGGCTGGTTTCCGAAATGGAAAGAAGGTTTGAAATTTTGTCTCAATCTAAAACCAAAAATATCAGGGGTTACAATGAAATAGCTTTTAAAGAAGAAATTCCGGTTCTTCCTTATATTGTCGTAATTGTTGACGAATTAGCGGATTTGATGGCGGCCAAAGGCAGGGAAGTAGAAGCCGGTATTATCCGGCTGGCCCAGATGTCCAGAGCAGTTGGCATTCATTTAGTGGTTGCCACCCAAAGACCTTCGGTGGAAGTCATCACCGGTTTGATTAAAGCCAATATTACTTCCAGAATTACTTTTCAAGTTGCTTCTCAGGTTGATTCCCGGACGGTTTTGGATATGGCCGGAGCGGAAAAACTTTTAGGAGCCGGTGATTTACTTTATGCTTCGGCTGAAACCGCCAAACCCAAAAGAATACAGGCCTCTTATGTTTCGGAAAAAGAGGTAAAAAAAGTGGTTAATTGGTTAAAATTAAAAAGCAGGGGAGATGAATTTAAATTTGAGGAAAAAATTTTAGAAAATGAATTGACTAAGGATTTGGGTCGGGACTTACAATTTTCAGGAAATGAAAAGGATGACTTTTGGGAAAATGACCCTCTTTATGAGGAAGCAAAAAAAATAATAATTGAAGCTAGAAAGGCCTCTGCTTCTTTATTGCAAAGAAGATTAAGAATTGGTTATGCCCGGGCGGCTCGACTCCTTGATATTTTAGAAAAAAAAGGACTTGTTGGGCCGGCTGACGGCGCCAAACCAAGAGAGGTTTATTTTGAGTCGTTAGATGAAGATAAATCTTCATTCCCCCCTATTGACCCTCAAGAAGGGGATCAAGAAGGGGAAGATGGATGGCAAAAAGTTTAATGACTAATTTAATATTTTGAGAGTGTTGAATAATTCTCTATTCCCAAGAGCTGGATAGAGGCCCGTCCTCTATCTATAAGATTAGCGGGGGTCAAACCGGTGATAAATTTCTTAAAAAAGGTAATCATTCAACGTTTTCATTTTGACAATTATCATTTAAAATTATATCTTTAAAAAAGATGGTAAAACAAAAAAAATCTCAAACTGAAAAAGGAGACCTTCAAGAAACAATTGAAGAGATAAAACAAAGATTTGGCGAAGGAGCAATAATGAAATTGAACGAAGTAAGGGCGGTTGATGTTGATGTCATTCCCACCGGTTCAATTTCTTTGGACTTGGCTTTAGGGGTGGGCGGGGTGCCGAGGGGGAGAGTAATTGAAATTTATGGTCAGGAAGGCAGCGGCAAGACAAGCTTGGCCCTTCATATTTTAGCAGAAGCTCAAAAGAAAGGGGGAGCAGTGGCTTTTGTTGATGCCGAACATGCCTTAGACCCGGATTGGGCAAAGAAAATCGGAGTTAATATAGATGACCTTTTAATTTCTCAACCCGATTCGGGCGAAGAAGCTCTTCAAATTGTGGAAACATTGGTCAAGTCCGGAGAAATTGATGTTATTGTTGTTGATTCGGTGGCCGCCTTAACTCCAAAAACGGAAATTGAAGGAGAGATTGGCGAGTTTCAAATCGGGCTTCAAGCCCGCTTAATGAGTCAAGCATTAAGAAAGCTTTCCGGTATAATTTCCAAGACAAAAACAGTGGTTATTTTTTTGAACCAGACCCGAATGAAAATAGGAGTGATGTTCGGCAATCCGGAAACTACGTCCGGTGGTTTGGCTTTAAAGTTTTATTCTTCGCTCAGAATAGAATTAAGAAGAATAGGTCAAATAAAGCACGGAGATGAAATTATCGGCAGCCGAATCAAAGCCAAAATCGTCAAAAATAAAGTGGCCGCCCCTTTTAAAGTCACCGAATTTGATATTTATTACAATGAGGGAATTTCCCAATATAGCGATATTATAAATACCGGCTTAAAATACGGAGTTATTAAGAAATCCGGTTCCTGGTTGCAATATGAAAATACAAAACTTGGTCAGGGAATGGAAGCCAGTAGGACTTTTTTGAGAGAAAATCCAGAAACCCTTGAAAAGATAAGAGAAGCAATAACCAAGAATATTTAAAAACCCGAAATTTTATTTTAAAGTATAGGGCAACAATCCTAAATATCTGGCTCTTTTTATTGCTTGAGAAAATTTTCTTTGATGACCGGCGCAAATACCGGTTTTTTTTCTGGGCTTGATTTTAGCCGAACCGGAAAGAAATCGGGAAAGAAGCTCTTCATCTTTGAAATCAATTTCTTGAATATTTTTTTGACAAAAATAGCAAAACATAGCTAAAATGACTAATTAACCTAATTGACCTAATGTCTAATCAATGCCCAATGCCTAATTATTTTTTTAGTCATTTTGTCATTAGTCATTGGGATTTGATTAGAAATTAGAAATTAGAAATTTTTAGAACGGGATATCTTTTACGTCAATTTCGTCCTCTTCAATAATCGGAATTTCTTCCTCTTTTACCTGAGCCGCAGCGAAGGGCGGAGAAGAAGATTTATCTTCATCGACTACCTGAGCCTTAGCCAAGGGTGGAGAAGAGGATTTATCCTCTTCGACCTCCTGAGCCGTAGCCAGGGGTGGAGAAGAAGATTTATCTTCATCAACTATTTCTTTTTCCGGCATTTGTTTCAAAGCTGTTCTTGGTCCAAGTTGAATTCTTTCAGCCACAACTTCAGTTCTTGTTCTTTGATTACCGGAACTATCCTGCCAGCTTCTGGTTTGAATTCTTCCTTCAATAAAAACCAACCCACCTTTGGTTAAATATTGAGAGGCAATCTCGGCTAATCTGCCAAACAAAACAATGTTATGAAACTCAACTTTCTGTTGTTTTTGACCGGATTTATCATTAAAAAATCGATCGGTAGCCAAGCCAAAAGTAGAAACTTGCTGGCCCGAAGGAAGAGATTTAATCTGGGGGTCTCGAGTTAGTCTTCCGATAAGAAAAATTTTATTTAAATTCACGGTTTTTTCAAATTATTTTATTGAATTTTATTCGACTTTTTGAGCAATAGCCAAGAGATTTAGGTCTCAGCCAAAATCTCTTCTAATTTTTTTTCAATTTCTTTTAGTTCAACCTTTTTTGGTTTAGATTTTATTAAACGAGGCGATTTAATATATTTAACTTCTTTAGAAGGTGGTTTGGCTAATATTAAATAACGAAGAATTGCTTTTTCGTTTTTTAGATTTTTTTCCAAATCAATTAATTTTTCTGGATTTAAATTAAAATTTAAAACCGCGAACCAACATTCTTTTTCTTTTTTAATGGGATAGGCCAAAATTTTTTTAATTGGAGCCTTAATTTCATTTGAATCTTCTGAGCCCTCCCTCTTTTTCTGAATAAAAGAACTTATTTTTTGTTGTAAAACCCTTATTTCTTCTGGCGAAAGATTGGCTGAAATAAGATAAGCTAATTCGTAATGTTTCATAATTATATTTTAAATTCTATTATCTGGCCGTCTTGAACAATATAATCTCGGCCAACGGTTTTAAGCCAACCCATTTCTCTTGCTTTATGCCAATTACCGGCTTCAATTAATTTTTGCCAATTAAGGACTTCTGCTTTAATGAATTTTTCCTTAAAATCGGTATGAACCAGTTTACTGGCATCAACTGCTTTCAACCCCTTTTTTAAAGTCCAGGCGCGAGTTTCTTTTAAGCCGGCAACAGTGAAAAAAGTGATTAAATCAAGAAGATTATAGCAATTTAGAATTAATTGGTCAAGTTTTGACTCTAATTGCAATTCTTTTTTCTCAATTTCTGAAAGTTCCGAGATTTCTTCTTCCTCTTTTAAGTTCATCGCCAAATGTTTAATTAAAGATTCAACACCATTTTTTGAATAACCGCTTTTTTCGTCAAGATTTAACAGGTAGAAAATCGGTTTAGCCGTTAAAAACTGATACTTTCTGATTTCTAATTTTTCTTTATCGTCTAAATTTGTATCGCCAATCATTTTTCCCCGAGAGACACTCCCTTTTATCTTTTTTAAAAATTCGAATTTTTTCAAGAATTTTTTATTCTTTTTTACTTCTTTTTCTATTTTCTGAAGTAATCCTTCTAAGGTTTCTAAGTCCTTCATTAATAATTCTGTTTTGATAATTTCAATTTCTTCCTCAGGGTTAATCTCACCCAAAACATTTTCAACCCCTGGCGCTTCAAAAACCCTGACTACTTCCAAAATAGCGTCACAATTTCTAATCTGAGATAGGAATTGGTTACCCAATCCTTCTCCTTTATGAGCGCCCCTAACTAAACCAGCAATATCAATAAATTCAATAATAGTCGGAGTAATTTTCTCCGGCTTGATAATTTCAGCTATTTTTTCCAATCTTTCATCAGGAACAGGAACCACCCCTACATTGGGATGAATGGTGGTAAAAGGGTAAGAGGCAATATCAACCTTGTTTTTGGTTAGCGCTTTAAATAGGGTTGATTTGCCAACATTGGGCAAACCAACTATACCTACTGAAAAAGACATATTAATATGATACAATAATTAAATATGAAAATCAACCCTTTTATATTTCGGGGTTATGATGTGCGGGGCGAAGCGGATAAAGATTTAAATCCAGAAATCGTTGAACATTTAGGAAGGGCTTACGGCACTTTTCTAAGAAAGAGAGGAATTAAAAAAGCAGTGGTCGGTTATGATTGCCGGCTGACCAGTCCGTCTTACAGTCAGGCAATAATAAAAGGACTGCTTTTTTCCGGCATTGACGTTATTGACATCGGCTTGGCGCTGGTCGGCAACATTTATTGGGCCCAATATTATTTTAAAGCGCCAGGATGCGTTTCCGTTTCCGGCTCTCACAATCCGGTAAATTACAATGGTTTCAAATTCGGCACCGGTTTTTCCAGCACCATGGTCACAGAAGAAATTGAAGAACTGCGCCAGATAGCCCAAAATGGTCAGTTCGTTCAGGGAAAGGGCAAACTAAAAAAACAAGACATCAAAGAAGCATATCTCAGAGATTTAATCAAAAGATTCCATCTGCCTTTTAAATTTAAAGTGGTCATTGACCCCAGCCATTCTACGGCCGGCGCTTTTGCGCCCGAACTTCTGGAAAAAGCCGGTTGTCAGGTTGTGCGCAGCCATTGTCAAATAGACGGCAGTTTCCCGATAGGCACTCCTGACCCGACTGAAAAAAAAGTGGCTGAAAGATTATCAGAAAAGATATTGGAAGAAAAAGCTGACTTGGGTTTTTCTTACGATTCTGACGGTGACCGGATTGGCGTGGTTGACGGGAGAGGAAATATATTATGGAATGATGTGTTGGTGGCTCTTTTTGCCATGGATGTCCTGGATAGAAATCCGGGAGCCAAAATTGTCTTCAATACCCTTTGTTCCAAAATGGTTGAGGACGTAATTTTGGCTAAAAGGGGTGAACCTCTTATGTGGCGGACTGGCCACTCTTTTATTAAAGCCAAAGCCCAAAAAGAAAAAGCGGCTTTTGCCGGAGAGTTATCCGGCCACTTTTATTTTTTAGACAAATTTTATCCTCACGATGACGGCTGTTATTCAACATTGGCGCTTCTGAACTATCTCTCTCGGTCTAAAAAAACATTATCAGAAGCAATTGCCGGTTTGCCAAAATACATTTCCAGTCCGGAAATAAAAATTTTCTGTGCCGACGATAAAAAAGTTGTTTTGATGGCAAAAATTGGGCCGGTACTTAAAAAAGATTTTCCTGATGCCCGAGTGATTGATGATGAACGGGCGGGGGACGGAGTGCGGCTTGAATTAAAAGACGGTATGTTTGTCATCCGTTATTCCCAAAACGGCCCCTATCTAACAATCAAATTTGAAGCGAAAACGAAAGACTGCTACAATTTCCTGAAGAATTATATTAAAGAACTCCTCCATCGTTACGAAGAAATAGATTGGAATTCAAAAATAAACGTAAACCTCGACTCATTAGACCTCCAGCAATAGAAAAGCTCCAATTCCCCTTATCTCCCCTTATCACCACTACCACTTAATCTGCCATGGCTTGTTAAGTGGTAAGGTAAAGGAAAAAAAAGAGAGCGGGAGATATTTAGGTTATGACAAAATACAAGTATTATCTTAGAAAACCAAAATCAGAAATTATTAAAGATGTGCTTTTGACGTTAGCTACAACCGGTATGATTTGCGTCGCGGCTACTTCTCCGTATTTTGGGATAAATATAATCCGAGAAATAAAACGTTGGAAAAAGTATAAAAAGTATAAAAAAAGAAAAATAACCGACGCATTTAAAAGATTACAGAAACAGGGTTGTCTTGATATAGAAATAGTAAAAAATCAAATCTATATCCATCTGACTAAGGAGGGAAAGAAATTAGCGGGTTGGATGCAAATAGATGCTTTAAGAATTAAAAGACCCAAAAGGTGGGATGGAAAATGGAGATTAGTAATTTTTGATATTTCTCAAGTGAAAAAATTTTATCGAGAGGTCTTTCGAGGTAAATTAAAAGAATTAGGTTTTTACCCATTACAAAAAAGTGTTTGGCTTTATCCTTTTGATTGCCGCGATGAGATTGAGCTTTTAAGAAGTTTCTTTGGTTTAAGCAAAAGAGAAATGAGATTGATTGTTTGCGAAGATATTGGAGGGGATAAGGGGTTAAGAGAATATTTTAAGATTTCTTAATATAGAATATTTTGGATAAAATATCTTATAAATAAATTTTGTTTAAACTTTAATTAAACCACTTAACAAGCCATGGCTTCTTAAGTGGTATAATGGAGGTCTAGGAAAAAATTAGAAGTAGTGGAAAAAGAAAATTAGTAGAAGTTATTAAAAATAGGAATTAGCAGGAACTAAATTAGACCCATTTTCTTTTTGACTTCTTGCATGGTGGATTGGGCGATGATTTGGGCTCGTTTTCTGCCCTGCTCTAAAATTTCCTTAACATAGACCTCTCTGGCCAGAAGTTCTTTCTTTTTTCGCCGGAAAGGTTCCAAAGAATCAATTAAAAGGCCTGATAAAGATTTTTTAAACTCGGCATATCCTTTTCCTTTAAATTTTTTTTCCAATTCCTTGATTGATTTTCCGGAAAACAGAGAATAAATGGTCAGCAGATTTGAAATGCCGGACTTTCTTTTCAGGTCATATTTAATTTCTTTTCCCGGGTCAGTGACTGCGGTCATTATCTTTTTTTCAATAATTTTTGGTTCGTCAAACAAACCGATACAACCCCCGGGGTCATCGGTTTTCCCCATCTTTTTTTTAGGGTTCTCCAAAGACATGATTTTCGCCCCAATTTTTTGAAGTAAAACTTTCGGTTCTTTAAAAGTTTGACCGAATTTTTGATTGAATTTTCGGGCAATTGTTCTGGCTAATTCAACATGTTGTTGCTGGTCTTTACCAACCGGCACAATTTCCGTTTGATAAAGCAGAATATCGGCTGCCATCAAAAGGGGATAATTAAAAAGTCCGGCATTGATATATTCTTTGTGTCTTTTTGATTTTTCCTTAAATTGGGTCATTCTTTTTAATTCGCCGACAGACGTAATTGTTCCCAAAATCCAAGCCAATTCCGAATGCTCTTTAATTTGAGATTGGACAAAGAGAGCAGATTTTTCCGGATTTAAGCCGACGGCCAAATAAGAAATTGCCAGTTCTGAAATGTTTTTTTGCAACAATTCCGGCTGAAAAGGAGTGGTAATGGCGTGCCAATCAACAATACAAAAAAAACACTCATTTTTTTCTTGGAGTTCAATCCATTGTTTTATCGCTCCCAAGTAATTTCCAATATGTAATTTTCCTGTTGGCCTAATGCCGCTAAATACTCTCATAACTAAATTTTATACGACAATAACTACCGGCAGAATCATCGGTCTTCTTTCGGTCTTAGAGAATAAGAAATCGCCGATTTTATTTCTAATTTCATCTTTAAGATAAATTATATTTACCGGACCGCCGGCTAAAGTGGCTTTATCAATAATTTCAATTATTCTTTTTCTGGTTATTCTTAATAATTCCTTTGACTCTCTTAAATAAACAAATCCCCGGGAAATAATATCCGGTGAACCTTTTACTTTTCCGGTTTGTCTATCTACTATGGTTATAATAACAAACATTCCATCCTCAGCCAATATCTGACGATCCCTTAAAACAACCTCACCAACATCATTAACCCCTAAACCATCAACCATTATATAATTTGAGGGCGCGGTTTCCTTTTCAATAAAAATTCTTTTTTGGTTTAAATTAATAATTTGACCATTTTCTGCCACCAAAATATTTTTTTCTAACAACCCGACATTTTTACCTAATTGTTTGTGAGCGACCAACATTGAGTATTGACCGTGAATTGGCAAAAAGAATTTCGGCTTCATTATTTTGAGCATTTCTTTCAGTTCTTCCTGTTGAGCATGGCCGCCGGCGTGAATATCCATCATTTTATAATGGAAAATCTGAGCGCCCTGACGTAAAATCTCATCTTTGACTATTTGAACCGTTCTTTCGTTTCCCGGGATAACCGAAGAAGAAAAAATAACAACATCTTCTTTTTTAAGACGCCAGAATTTATATTCTTTGTTGATAATTCTCATCAAAACCGCTTCTGGTTCTCCTTGAGCGCCGGTACAAAGAAGAGTTATTTTTTGGTCGGGATAATTTTTAATCTCCTTCGGCTTAATTAAAGTATCTTTTTTTATTTTTAAATAGCCGAATTGTCGGCAAATTTCAACATTGCTTTTCATCGTATAACCATCAAGAGCCACTTTTCTTTGATGTTTTTCAGCCAGAGTGATAATTTGTTGAATTCTATTAATTAGAGAACCGAAGGTGGCGGCAATAATTCTGCCATTGGCTGATTTAAAAATTTTATCTAAGTTTTCAAAAATTTCTTTTTCCGAAAAAGAATGACCGCTTTCTTCGGCTCCGGTTGAATCCGACATTAAAAGCAAAACACCCCTTTTGCCAAACTCTCTCAATTTTCTGAAATCGGTTGGTAAATCATTTACCGGATTTTCATCAAACTTAAAATCAGAAGTATGTAGAATATTGCCGAGGGGCGTTTCAATAAAAAGACCCAAATTATCGGCAATATTGTGATTCTGTTTGAAAAATTCAATTTTAAAAGGCCCTATTTGAATTTTTGAACCGTCTTTTACCCTTTCAATTTCTAATTTTGGTTGAAAAGGAAAATCACCTTGCCTTTTTAAAATAATGGCCTGAGTTAAGCCCGAAGCAAACATAGGATAATTTTGAAAAGGAAAACGATAAAGCAAATAAGGAAGGCCGCCCAAATGGTCATAGTGGCCATGGGTAAAAATTATTCCTAAAACATTTTTCTCTTTTCCTTGCAGATAAGAGATATTGGGAATAATATAATCTATCCCCGGCATTCCCTCTTCCGGCATACGAAGACCGGCATCAATAATTAAGATTTTATTCTGCCATTCCAAAAGCATCATATTCCTTCCCACTTCTCCTAGTCCACCCAATGGAATTAAACGAAGATTAGGTTGTATTGTCATAGTGCCGAGGGTGGGACTTGAACCCACAAGCCCTTAGGGCACACGGCTCTGAACCGTGCATGTTTTCCAGTTTCATCACCTCGGCTTATTTTAGAAATTTTATTTTTAAAATTTTAAATTTTTTAAAAACTCTTTAAATTCTTTTGAAAGTTCGGGATGAGAGAGGGCAAATTCAACCACTGTTTTTAAATATTCAAGTTTATTGCCGGTATCATAATATTTTCCATTTTTTATTTCGCAGGCAAAAGCCGGAAAACCATCTTTAATCAATTGATTAATAGCCTCCACCAACCAAAATTCACCTCCCTGGCCGGGCTTCATATTTTTAATTATCTTAAAAATCTCAGGCGGAAGAATATAAGCTCCGTGAGTTGCCAAATTAGAGGGAGCTTCTTTTGGAGACGGCTTTTCCACTATTTTTTTAATTTTAAAAATATTATCTTTCAGGGGCTTTATTTCAGCAATACCATATCGAGAGAGTTCTTGTTTATTTTTAATTCTGACGCCGGAAATTATTATACCCTTTCTTTTTTCATAGACATTCAGCATTTGCCATAATCTTGGCGGTTGAGACAAAATAAATTCATCACCCCAAATGACCACAAACGGTTCTTGGCCGATAACCGGTTCGGCGGTTAAAACCGGAATGGCATTTCCATAATACTCGCTTTTTTGACGAAGATAAATAAAATTGGCCAATTGAGAAATTTTTTTAATTTCGGATATTTCCTTTTCTTTGCCTTTTGTCTCCAAAAATTTGGTCAATTCAAAAGAATTGTCAAAATGGTCCTCAATTGCCCTTTTTTGCCAACCGGTAATGATAATAATATCTTTAATTCCGGAACTTGCCACTTCCTCAACCACATATTGAATCACCGGTTTGTCCACAATAGGCAGCATTTCTTTTGGAATGGCTTTTGTCTGGGGCAAAAATCTTGTTCCCCAGCCAGCCGCTGGAATGACTGCTTTTTTAATTTTCATTTTATTTCCAGACTCTTTTAGTTTTAAGATACCAATTTTCAATTTCAATAAATCTTTTTGAGGGATTAACGATTATTCCCTCTTTTATACCTTTAATTTTCGGGGAAACAAAATAAAGATAATCAGGATTAACTAAAAATACGGCTGGCGCCTCTTCAATTAAAATATTTTGAAATTCTTCCAATTCTTTTTTTCTCGCTTCTTCATTTTGATTCTCCCTAATTCTTTCTAATAATCTATCAACTTCTCTATTATGGTAAAGGGCTAAATTTAAACCCGGATTTTCTTTTTGTAAAGAATGCCAGAAGGGAAAAGGGTCTGGTAAAATCCCCATGGCCTGGCCAAAAAGAATGGCTTCGTATTCCCTCGGCCTAATAAAATCTTTTTCTAAATCAGAAATTTCAACAAAAATTAGTTCTAATTCAAATCCGGCCAACTGCCATTGATTTTTTAAAAGAAAAGAGATTTCTTTGAGAATCGGTTGATTAACCGTAACCAAGCTGAATTTAAGAGGAATTTTTTCTTCTTTTGAAGGAAAACAAATTTCATTTAATTTTAACCTGGTCGCTTCTAAAACCCGGCCGGTTCCTTTTTTCAACCCAAAAGGTTTTAAAATTTCCTCAGGGTATTTTTCCTGAAACTTTATTACCGCCTTCCTTGTCTTTTGTCCAAAATGACCGGTAATTTCACCCTCGGGATAAATTTTCGGAAGCCCGGCTAAACATTCTTGAAGTTTTCTAACTTCTATTCCCCGCGAATTTAATGAGAGGTTGGATTTGAACTGAAAAGCCGGTTCTTTTTTTATTATTTTTTCTCTTTTACCATCATCTCTTTTTAAAAAGCCGATTTCATCTAAAATTTCTTCAGCTTTTTTCAAATTAAATTGATAGGTGAAATCAGGGGGAGAAATGGCGTAAATATCGGGCAAAATAGGAGAATCAACAACCCGAGTGTTTTCAATAAAGACCTTTTTAGCAATTTCTTTTTTATTAGTGGCGTAATTCAGAGCCCTTCTAATTTGTTTTTGAGCTAAAATTTCTGATTTTTCCGGATTAAAAAAGACGGCAAAATATCTTGGCAGAGAAAAACGATAAACCAGCAATGAATTATCTATGTTTTTGAAATATTTAGGATGAGCCAATGAAAAAGAATCAATCCGATTTTCTTCCACTTTTTTTATTAAGTCATTTTCTTCTTCAAAAAAAATGAAATTTATTTTTTTTATATTTGGTTTTTGACCATGATACCTCTCATTTCTCGTTAAAGTTAAAGAGCGAATGATTCCCAATTGGTCTTGTCCCAACCTTTTTAATTTATAAGGTCCGGAGCCAATCGGTTTTAAATTGTAGATTGCCAGATGAAAATTTTGAATTGGAAGAGCTTGCCAGATATGCTTTGGGATTATTTTAAGAGTGGCATTTTCCAAAAAGGGAAAATAAGGTCTTCTCAATCTAAAACGAATAGCTGTCTCAGATATTTTTTCCACCTCCACTCCCAGCCAAGCCGGCCTTAAAGGGCTTTTTAGGTCCGGATTTTGGATTGTTTCAATGGTAAAAACAACATCATCTGCGGTCAGGGGGTGGCCATCGGACCAAAAAAGATTTTCTTTTAAGTAAAATTCAAAAATTTTTCCGTCTTCCTTTATTTTTGGTTCTTTTTTAGCTAAATCCGGAACGATTTTCCCCTCAAGAGTATGTTTCATAAGGCCGGAGAAAATCAATTCAATTAAGTCCCTGTCAATATCAGAAATTCCATAAAGCGGATTAATGAACCTTGGTTGACCGACAACTCCTTCGGTAAAAAAACCGCCCTCAGCCGGTTTAATCAGAGTATTTTTAAAATAAAAATTGATTCCCAAAAAAATCAAGGAGCTTGAAAATAAAATCAAAAAAAAGGAAAAAACGATTTTCTCTTCTTTTTTGAACGTTTCTGGCAATTGAAGCCACTGGGAAATGGAAGGCCATTTTTTAAACAAAAAGGAAATAAAAAAATTTTTTGTTTTTAAAATAAAAGACATTTATTGTAATTTAAGAGTAAAGACCTAAAGAATGAGATTGAGAAGGGCTAAGATAATAAACAACCCCCCTAAAATTATTGTTGCCCAGAAAATTTTTTTCTGAATTCCTCTTTTGGTGGAATAAGACCCACCGCCGCCTCCAAAAACCGAGCCCAAGCCGCTTCCCCTTTGCTGCAAAAGAATAAAAATAATTAAAAAAACAGCTACTCCGATTTGGAAAAAAGGTAATAAATCTTTCATTGAAAGGTGAAATGAGTTGAAAACTCATTGAACATTGAAAGGTGAAATGAGTTGAAAACTCATTGAACATTGAAAAGTTTTAAAATTTTAAGAAAATTAGATTTAATGCCCAAATAATAAACGTTGTTCCCAAAAGGGGCAAAAATCCGATAATTTTTAAACCCGGAACGATAAAATCAACAAACCAAATTATGGCTATATTTAAAATCAAACTGAAAAAACCGAAAGTTAAAATTTTTAAAGGAAAGGTGATTATTTTTAAAATCGGTTTAATAAAAAAATTAATTAAACCCAAAATAACTCCGCTAAAAATTAAAATTTGAATTCCCCCAATAAGCTCCACTCCGGGAATAAAAACCTTAGCCAGAAAAATTCCCAAAATTCCAACTATAATTTGGAGAAAAAGTTTTTTCATTGAACAAAAGGGCTCCTGCTATTTAACTCTAAACCATTAAAATAATTATACCAAAGGTGTTGGCAAAAGCAAGGCCCTGTGTAAAAATGAGGTAGCCATTTTTCTGTTAATTATTAACCCCTTGATTTTAAAGAAAAATTAAGGTAAGATAAAATATACCCTGTAGAAGTATGGCAAAAATAAATTTAAAATTTTTTGAAAATCAGGACCGCTTTGACATTACGGTTCCGGGAAAAAAAATTAAGATAGGCCATTTACATCCCCTTACCATTACCAAAAGAAAATGCGAGGAAATTTTTCAGTCAATGGGTTTTTCAATAATTGAAGGCCCGGACATAGAAACAGAATGGTATAATTTTGACGCTTTGAATATACCAAAAGACCATCCGGCAAGAGATCTATGGGATACCTTGTGGCTCAAAGACAAAGGAGCTAAGCTCCTTTTACGAACTCATACTTCACCAGTTCAGGTTCGCTATATGGAAAAAAATAATCCTCCTTTAAGAATAATTGTTCCTGGAAATATTTACAGACATGAAGCAACCGATGCTTCTCACGAATTTCAGCCCTTTCAAATCGAAGGATTAATGGTTGATAAAAAAATCTCGGTGGCTAATTTAAAAGCCATTGTCAGAGAGTTTTTCCGCAGATTTTTTGAGAAAGATGTTAAATTCAGGTTAAAACCGGATTATTTTCCATTTGTTGAGCCTGGTTTTGATGTTGGCATAAGTTGTGTTATATGCAAAGGTAAAGGATGTTTGGTTTGTAAAAAAAGCGGTTGGCTTGAAGTGGCCGGAGCCGGCATGGTTCACCCCAATGTTTTTAAAAACTCAAAATTAATCCCCAGGGACTGGCAGGGCTGGGCATTCGGTTTTGGCTTGGAAAGATTAACCATGCTTAAGTATAAAATTAATGATATTAGGTTGTTCCGTTCGGGCGACATGAGATTTCTACAACAATTTTAATATGAAATTCTCTTATAATTGGCTACAATCTTTTTTCAAGAAAAAACTCCCCCAGCCAGAAGAATTGGCTGAGCTTTTGACAATGCATTCTTTTGAGATAGAGGAAATAAAGGGAGTGGCTAAAGATTTTATTTTGACCATTGATATTAGGCCGAATAGGGCAGGAGATTGTTTTTCTCACTTAGGCATTGCTCGTGAGATATCAGCCATCACCGGCTTAAGTTACAGAGAACCGTTCTCTGTAATTAAGGAAGATAAGAAACTTAAAGCAAAGGATTTTGTTAACTTAGAAGTTAAAAATAAAACTGCCTGTCCAAGATATACTGTTAGGGTGATTAATGATGTTAAAATCGGTTCTTCGCCAAAATGGCTAAAAGATAGATTAAAAGTTTGCGGTCTTCGGCCAATAAATAATATAGTTGATATTGCAAACTATGTGATGTTAGAAACCGGACAACCCTTGCACGCTTTCGATCTCGAAAAACTCAAAGACGTAAATCCGAAATCCAACCATAGCCCATTAATAAGGGCTGTGGCAAAAACCCAAATTAAAAAAATAATTGTCCGGAAAGCTAAAAAAGGTGAGAAAATTATTACTTTAGACAATAAGAAATACGATTTAGATGAAGATATTCTGGTCATCGCAGATATTAAGGAACCCTTAGCTATTGCCGGAATTAAAGGTGGTAAAAAAGCCGAAATTGACAAGAAAACAAAAACAGTGGTTTTGGAGTCAGCTAATTTTAACTCCCAAATTATAAGAAGGGGTTCTAAAAAATTAAATCTCAAAACCGACGCCTCTTTAAGGTTTGAGCATGGAATAGATCCTAATTTAACAGAGTTTGCCATAAATAGAGCGGCTTATTTAATTCAAAAAATTGCCAAAGGCAAAGTGGCTCAGGGTTTAGTTGATTTCTATCCAAAGAAGATTTTGCCAAAAACAATTGGATTAAATTTAGATTATCTTGAAAGTTTGCTTGGAGTTAAAATTCCGGAAAAAGAGATAAAAAATATTTTAAATAGTTTGAATTTCAAATGTAACGAAGCAAGGCCTCGTTACATTGAAGTTGTGGTGCCGACATTGAGACTTGATGTTTCAATTCCCGAGGATTTGATTGAGGAAATCGGCCGAATCTATGGCTATGAAAAAATTCCTTCCCTTCTTCCGGTTTCGGTTTTAATTCCGCCCCAAAAAAATCTTGATATTTTTTGGGAAGAGATGGTAAAAAATATTCTAAAAGAAACCGGCTTTGTTGAAACCTATAATTATTCATTTATCAGCCAAAAAGACCTTTCAATTTTTAATTACCAATTTTCAAAAATAATTGAAATAGAGAACCCGACCAGCAATGAATATAAGTATTTAAGACCAAGCTTAATCGCCAACCTGTTGAAGAACGTTCAAACCAACCAAGCCCATTTCAAGGAAATTAAAATTTTTGAGTTGGGAAAAATATTTTTCAAAAAACAAGAAAGGGGAAGTAAAAAACAATGCCGGGAAAAAAAGATGTTGGCCGGAGCGATAATGGCCGAGGACGCTTTTTATGAAGCAAAAGGAGTCATAAAGTTGTTATTAAATAAATTGGCAATAAGTAATATTTGGTTCACTGAACCCTCGTCTCATTTCAGTCCAACACCAGAAGATTCGGAAATTTCCCTTTGGAGCAAGGAAAAATGCGCCGAAATTAAAATCAACGGAGAAGAAATTGGTTTTTTGGGAGAAATTTCTCCTAAAATTTTGAGCAGTTTAGATATTAAAGAAAGAGTGGTTTTGTTTGACATTGACTTTGAAAAATTATCTCAACTGGCTTCCGAAGAACAAGAATATCGACCAATTTCTCGCTATCCAGCGGCTGTCAGAGATATTGCTGTTTTAGTTCCTCTTGAAGTTAGGGTAGAAGAGGTCTTAAACAAAATTGAAATTAGCGGCGGTTCTTTAATTATAGATGTTGACCTCTTTGATATTTATGAAGGAGAGGAGCTTCCCCGGGGTAAAAAGAATTTAGCTTTTCATTTAATTTTTCAATCCAAAGACCGCACCCTGACTTCAAAAGAAATTGACCAAATCCAAAATAAAATAATTAAGACCTTGGAAGAAAATCCGGGCTGGCGGGTCAGAAAATAAAAAAGATAAAAAATATGCCATCAAAAGCGAAGGGTGGAGAAGAAGATTTATCTTCTTCGAAAATTCCCCAAAAAAACAAAGAAGAAGCAAGTTATACTGCTAAAGATATCTATGTTTTGGAAGGCCTTGAGCCGGTTCGTAAAAGACCGGCAATGTATATTGGTTCAACCGGATTGGGGGGTCTTCATCATTTAATTTGGGAGGTAGTTGATAATAGTTTAAGCTATCAAACCCCATTAATTATTAAAGAGAAAGAAATAATTAAAATTTTGCCAATCGGTCAGTTAATTGACAACGCTTTCAAAGAAAATTCTTCTTTGATTGAAAAGTCAATTAAAGAAGAAGCTGAGTTTTTGAGAAAAGATTTAAAACTTGAGGCTCTAAGTTTTGACCCTCAAACCCTTAAACTGAAATTTCAACCAGTTTTCTCTTTAATTCGCCATAAAGTGAATAGCGAAATATATCGAATTACTTTACAAAACAGCAGACAGATAGAGGTTACTCCTTATCATTCTTTATTTACCCTGAAAGACGGAGAGGTCCTGCCAATTAAAGGTTCTAATCTCAAAATTGGTACCTCCGTCATTGTTCCCAAAATTTGGCCGGAAGTCGAAAAACCAATCGAAGAGATTGATTTAATAAATGAATTACTAAAGTCGTCACCAGAAAAAACCGGGAGGATAAATTTATACAATTTAACCAATCTACTTAAAAAAGATATTAAATTAGCTTTTAAAATTAAGTCTCAACTTCCCCAATATAAAAAATCAAGACATAGAGCTAATATCTGGCAGGATTATTTAAGGTATAATTATTTGCCATTTAATTTAATCAGAGTACTCAATTCTAAGGAATTAGGGAAAATTAAAAAAGAAAATCCCTATTTGGGAAACAGAAGAAGCGACAATTGGAAACTGCCCTATAAGTTAAAAGTTACCAAAGAGCTGATAGAACTTTTAGGAATTTTTGCTGCCGAAGGCTGTATTGTAAAAAACCGAAACCGCGTAGTGTTTAGTTTTGGTGTTCAAGAAAAAGAACTAATTGATCATACTAAAAATTTAATTTTCAAAGCTTTCAAGTTTAAAGTTAAGGAAATGTACGTTCATGAAACAGCAAAAGTTATTCCAATAGAGTCTGTTTTAATCACCCTGATTTTTAAAGAAATTTTTAAAACTGGCGAAAACAGTTCCAATAAAAAAGTCCTTGATTTAATCTTTAATTTAAATCAAAAATTGAAGGAAAGGTATTTAATTGGCTATTTAGCCGGTGATGGATATCCTAGCCAAGTTTTTATTCGTCATTTAATTCAAAACACAACACCTTCTCCATTCGAGAGGAGAAAGTTTAATGCTACTGCTAAAAACAGGGACTTCATCATTACTCTTTCTTATCTTCTTTCTTCTTTGAATAAAACTTATTCGTATGGAGAAAGGAAAAAGAGAGAAGGAAAAAGATTTATTGAAGTAACTTATAAAGGAGTAAAGAAAAGGAGGGAAATTAAATCTCAAAGAATTTTTTACGCCCTTGATTTTTATTGGAATACAAATTCTTCTTACATTAATTATCTTCCAGTGAAAGAAGCTATTTCGGCCATTTCTTGGAAAAGGCCGTATTCTTTCAGCATTAATACCCAAGGCGGAGCTTCGTCGAATAAAGTTTTATCTCTTTTAGAACAGAATAGAATAGTTTTATATCCTTTAACACCAACATTTCTAAATTCTGATTTAGGAATACTAAGAGTAAGAAAAATAGAAAAAATAAAATATAAATACCCTTGGGTTTACGATATTTCAGTTCCGAACGGAGAGAATTTTATTGCTGGATTTTCGCCTATATGTGCAAAGAATTCTTTAGACGAAGCGATGGCCGGTTTTTGCAAAAATATTGAGATTATTCTTTTGCCGGGCAATAAAGTCAAAACAATTGATGATGGCCGCGGCATTCCGGTTGAGATTCATCCCCAAACGAAAAAATCGGCCTTGGAAACCGTAATGACTACTTTGTATGCCGGAGCCAAATTTGGCGGAAAGGCCTATCAGGTATCGGGCGGTCTTCATGGGGTGGGGGTTTCGGTGGTCTGCGCTCTTTCCAAATGGATGGTGGCAGAAGTTTGTCGTCAGGGTAAAAGATACGTTCAAGAATATTCAAAAGGAAAACCATTGGCAAAAATAAAAGAGATTGGCAAATGCCAGCAAACCGGCACGACCGTTACCTTTGAACCGGACCCCGAAATTTTCAAAGAAATTAAATTTGATTTAAAGAAAATTTTAAATCATCTCCGGCAACAGGCCTATTTAACCAGAGGAATAAAAATCAGTATTATTGATAAAAGAGAAAAAAGAGAAAAGCCCTATGTTTTCTATTTTGAAGGAGGGTTATCATCTTATATCAAATATTTAACCTACAACCAATCCCTCCGTCACCCTAATATTTTTTACGGCAAAGGAGAAAAAAATGAAATTCTTATTGAAGCCGCTTTTCAATATACTGAAGAATACGAATATTACGAAGAGTCGTTTGCCAATAATATTCATACTGAAGAAGGGGGGACTCATTTAACCGGTTTTAAAACCGCTCTAACCAAAGCATTAAACGATTATGCCAGAAAAAACGGTCTTTTAAAAGAAAACGATGAGAATTTAAGTGGAGAAGATGTAAGAGAGGGTCTAACCGGAGTGGTTTCAATAAAAATTAAAGAACCTCAGTTTGAGGGTCAAACCAAAGCCAAATTAGGCAACCCCGAAGTTAAAATTGCTGTTGAAGCAGTTGTTTTTGAAACCTTAAGCGATTTTTTGGAAAGAAATCCCCAAGACGCTAAAACCATTATTGAAAAATGTGTTTTATCTCAAAAAGCCAGAAAAGCGGCCAAAGCAGCCCGGGAAACGGTTTTAAGGAAAGGAATTTTAAATGGTTTGACTTTACCCGGCAAGCTTGCCGATTGTTCCTCAAGAAAGCCAGAAGAATCAGAGCTTTACATGGTGGAAGGAGAGAGTGCCGGAGGAAGTCTAGTTGGAGATACAAAAGTTGCTTTAACTGACGGAAGAAATTTAACCTTCAAAGAGCTAACAGAGGAAGATAAAAAAGGAAAGAAAAATTACTGTTACACCATAAAAGAAAATGGCAGAATAGGGATTGGTTTGATTCAAAATCTAAGAAAGACCCGAAAAAATGCGAAGGTTATAAAAATTATTCTTGATAGCGGAGAAGAAATCGTTTGTACTCCAGACCACCGCTTTATGTTAAGAAGTGGTTCTTATAAAAGAGCAGAAGATTTGGCACAACAGAATTCTCTAATGCCCCTATACCGAAAATATTCCAAAATTAAAGGCAGAATTAAAATTGAAGGTTACGAAATGGTTTATGAACCTAAGGCTCACAAGTGGATTTTTACTCATCTTTTAGCCGATGAATATAATTTAAAAAATGGGAAATATACAAAAGAGAAAAAATCCTGCATTCACCACATTGATTTTAATAAAAAAAATAATAATCCAGATAATGTGACAAGAATGGATAAAATGAGACACCTTTATTATCATGGAAAAATCGCGAGGCAAAATTTATTTAGAGAAGATGTCCAAGAAAAAATAAGAAAATTTCATCAAACAAAAGCGTATCGAGAAAAAGTTAGGGCTACGCTGTTAAAAATGAGTGAGATGCTAAGCAAAAGAGCAAAAAAACAATGGGAAAATGAAGAATATAAGCAATACATGGTTCAAAAATTTCTAGAATTTTACAAAAAAAATCCAAAATATCGAGAAAAAAACAATAAACTCTTATACGAGAGTCAAAAAAGATACTGGAGCAACCCCAAAAATAGAAAGAAGTGGGCTAAGAGAGTAAAAGAGTATTTTGAGAGACATCCAGAAAAGAGAGAAGAACTTTCCAAAAAAGCCAAAAAACAGTGGCAAAATGAAACACTTTTAAAATGGCGATCGCAGAAAACTAAAGAGCAGTGGGACCCCGAATTTAGAATTAAAAGAAAAAAAGCTTATAATCGAACTTACCAAGAAAAAGCCCTTAAATTGATGAGAGAAATTTTTGAGCAATGCGGCCAGCTTGATAGAGAAAAATACAATCAAGAAAGATTGAAGATAAACGATAAAAGTATTTTAAGATTTGATACAATTTGCCAAAGGTTTTTTGGGAACGATGAAGAAAAATTAAAAGAAGCTGTCTTAAGTTACAATCATAAAATTAGAAAAATTATTAAATTAAAAAATAGAATGGACGTTTACGATTTAGAAGTTGAAAATACTCATAATTTTGCATTAGCTTCGGGAATTTTCGTGCATAATAGTTCAAGGCAGGCGCGCGACCGGCACTTCCAGGCCATTTTACCTTTACGCGGTAAAATCTTAAATGTTGAGAGAGCTCGCTTAGATAAAATTTTAAGTTCCAAAGAAATTAGGTCTTTAATCATCGCTTTGGGAACTGCCATTGCCGAAGATTTTAATATTGAAAAAACCAGATATCATCAAATAATTATTTGCGTTGACGCCGATTCAGACGGAAATCATATCAGAGCCTTACTTCTAACTTTTTTTTATCGGTATTTCAAACCATTAATTGAAAGAGGTTATCTCTATATTGCCCAACCGCCACTTTACAAAATTCAGGCCGGAAAGGAAATTAGACACGCTTATACCGAGGACCAAAAATTAGAAGTTTTAAAATTACTGACCCGAGCGGGGCGAAGCCGAGCGAAGGCGAAGAGAATTTCATCCTCTTCTTTACCTTCACTTTTGCTTCGCAAAAGCTCGGTGGGTGAAGATGAGGCGACAGATTCAGCGAGTAAAAAGACCTCCGGAATAAATATTCAAAGATACAAAGGCCTTGGGGAAATGAATAGTGAAGAGTTGTGGACAACGACCATGGATCCTCAAAATCGGGTTTTGCTTCAAGTAACCATTGAAGACGCCAAAGAAGCGGATAGGATTTTTGATGTTTTAATGGGAAAAGATGTTTTGCCCAGAAAAAAATTCATTCTCACCTACGCTAAAAAAGTCCGAAATTTAGATATATAATTGTTTTAATAGATTGAAAATTTATGAAACTTCTGACCAAAATTCCAATTTTTTTCAAAGAAGTTAAATTGGAAATGAAAAAAGTTAATTGGCCAAGCCGACAAGAAACAATAAAATATACTTTAATTGTAATTGGAATTTCTCTGGCTATGGCAGTGCTTTTAGGAACATTGGATTTTGTATTTAGCACCTTATTAAATAGATTTATATTGTAGCCCATTAACCCATATTTTGGTATTATTGTTATGCCGAAACAAATTTTACCTCAAAAGAAAAATTGGTATGTTATTCACACTTACTCTGGTTATGAAGAGGCGGTAGCTAAAGCCCTTAAACAAAGAATGGAGTCCTTGGCTATGGAAGATAAGATTTTTAATGTTATTGTTCCTAAGGAAAAAAAGATTAAAATTAAAAATGGCAAAAGAAAAGTAGTTGAAGAGAAAATTTATCCCGGTTATGTTTTGGTTGAAATGATTGTTACGGATGACAGTTGGTATATAGTTAGAAATACGCCTAATGTAACTGGATTTGTCGGCTCGGGAACTACTCCTATACCGGTCTCCGAACAAGAAATTGAAAATTTAATAAAAAGAATGAAGGTTGAAGAACCGCAATATAAAATTGAGGCAAAAATAGGGGATTTAGTCAAAATTATTGACGGTCCATTTAAGGATTTTGATGGTAAAATTTCCGAAATTGACCAGGAGCGGGGGAAAATAAAAATTTTAGTTAATATGTTTGGAAGAGACACAGTCGTTGAATTGGACTCGTTACAAATTAAAAAAATATAATTGACATGTTAGACACCGAGTGTCTAACATAAGTGTCTAACATACATATACTAATGCATACGAATTATACGAATAATTTATTAGTGTCATTAGTATTAATTCGTATATTAGCATCGATTTTATGAAAAAAATAAAAGCAATTGTCAAACTTCAAATTAAAGCAGGTCAAGCCACTCCGGCTCCGCCGGTTGGCCCGGTTTTAGCCCCTCATGGTTTAAATATTGCCGAATTCTGCCAAAAATTTAATGAAGCAACCAAAAACCAGATTGGCTGGACTATTCCCTTGGAGATTACGATTTATGAAGACAGAACTTATGTTTTTAAATTGAAAAGCCCTCCTACATCAGAACTTTTAAAAAAAACAGCCGGTATTGAAAAAGGTTCCGGTGAACCAAATAGAAAAAAAATCGGCAAAATTACCAAAGAACAATTAAAAAAAATTGCCGAGCAAAAAATGAATGACTTAAACACTCAAGACATTGAAAAAGCAATGAAAACCATTGAAAGCACGGCCCGCAATATGGGAATTGAAATCATTGAATAATATGATTTTATCTGATAGAGACATCAAAAAGTACATAAAGGAAGGGAAAATCAAAATTACTCCCAAACCGAATTTTAAAGTACAATTAGGGCCCTGTTCTTTAGATTTACATTTGGGCAATATTTTTAAAACTTTTAAATCGTCCCAATATCCTTATTTAGATTTAAAAAGGAAAATAAGCTTTGAAGAATTGATGGAAGAAGTGGAGATAGAAGACGGAGGACCCTTTATCCTCCCTCCAAAAGGATTCGTCATAGCGGTCACCAAAGAAGACATTATTCTACCGGATGATATAATGGCTCGTTTAGATGGCCGTTCTTCATTGGGGAGATTGGGTTTGGTGGTTCATTTAACTGCTGCCAGATTTGATCCCGGCTGGCAGGGGAAAGCCGTAATGGAACTTGGAAATTTGGGAAATATGCCGATTATTTTATATGTCGGTATGCGAATTTGCGCCATGGCCTTTGAAACTCTTTCCAGTCCCGTTGAAACTCCTTACCCTAAACATAAAGACCATAAATATGCCGGTCAACAAAAACCTTTAGCCAGTAAATTAAACGAAGAGCCAAAATGAAACCCATTTTAACATCTGATTTAAAGGTAAAATTTTTAGGCATTACTCCTGTTTTTGAAGATAAGACAGGAGTTTTAAATCCTCAGGAAATTATCGCTCTTTCCAGTTTAGCCACCTTTAAAGGAAAATCCATTAAAAAACTCTTGAAAGAAATTACCAAGAGCGGCCAAAGCGTAGATGAAAGAATAAAAGGCATTTTGCAACGGTCAGTTTTAAGGGGACATGCTTCAATTGCCACCACCCCCGCCATTTGTTTAATTTACGAAGGAAGTAAATTTTTGGATTCGGCTTTGACCGGCATTGTTTTTTCTTCCTCTTTAGTTTCTTCCGGTCGCCGAACCAAAACAACAGAAGAAGATATAGTCTTTCCAAGAGAAATATTCAACAATAAAAAAACAAAGAATCTTTATAGCCAAACATCAAAGAATATTATCCAAATCTATAATTATTTTTTAACAGAAGGCGTCCCGAAAGATGAAGCCAGTAAAATCTTACAATACGGGATTTATGGCACCGGTATAATTCACTTGCCGATAGAATCAATTATTGGTTTAAAAAAAGAATATTTTGCCGAAAAAGAATGGATGCCGGAAGAAATAGGCATATTGCTCAAGAAAATAAAAGGGGAGGCGAAAAAATTAGGAGTGGATTTGCTCTACGCTGCCAGAGAAGCTGCTCCAAGAAATATTTATCCTTATCCCAATATTTTCAAAGACCCTCAAAAATCAAATTTAACTCGAGAACTTCGAAAATCCGAAAGATTAATTAAAAGGTTAAAGTTAATTTCAATAGAAGGCATAACTTCCAAAGAATTAAAGAAAAAATTGGAAAATCTGGGGAGGAAAGAAAAAGAGATATTTTCTTCTTTCAGACGAATTAAAAAAGAATGGACAGGGCTCTTATCTTTGCTTCAAGAAATTCTCCGGGATTATAATTTAGCTTTAAGGATTAAAATTTTATCTTCCATACCCTGGCGAGTCTGGGGAGAAAAAAAGAGACACAGAACCTGCTTCCAAATCATAGAATCAATATATTATTGTATTGAAAGAGCAGGAAAAAAATTTAGTAAATTTAAAAATCAAATTCGGGGAAGAAAAATCAATAAAAAATTAGTCAGAGAAATTGAAGAGATATTTTCTATTCCACCCTCAATTAAAAATAATCAAGAATTTTTATCAGAATATCTTTTAACAGCCCTAAATGCCTTCGAAGGTTATCAAAAATTAATTGAATCAGGGATTAAACCAAGGGAAGCAATTTTTTTAATTCCCCGGGCAACCAAAATTGATATTTTACAAGAGTATGATTTATATAATCTTTTAACCGGATACTATCCTTTACGACTTTGTCCAACTGCCGAAGAGGAGATGAGAAGGAATACTTTAAAAGAGGTTGTCTCAATTAAAAAAGCTTTAGTCAAAAGAGGATACGGCTGGCTAAATAATTTTATTGGTCCAAAGTGTCAAATTACGGGTTTTTGCCCGGAAGAAAAAAGTTGCCCAATGATTTTATCTTCGGTTAAAAACTACAACGAAAAATTTCATCAGGAGATGAAAGAGGAGTTAAAAAGATTATTTCAAGAAAATTTAAAAAACTT